>JALYQB010000736.1 GCA_030856045.1 Actinomycetota bacterium | reverse complement strand
ACCCGACATCCGTTACTGAGGGGTAACGTGCTACTCAGCGTACGCAGGGGTAGCGCAGCCCCCGTTGCTTCCGCTACCGCCTGTGACAGGCAGCCTATCTAAGACGCTGGAACGAGCTGGCCGCCTGCTGTTAGGATGGTTCATCCGATCTTGCTCCTTAATGGCATGGGGGTGGGTTGGATTCTGGCTGGGGTCGATGTGTCCGCATCGGCCCCAGCTTCTTGCTCGACGGCACCGTCCGCCGTCTGGGTGAGACTTGGTGATGAGCTACCTCCTTATGATCATCGAACCTCCTTCTCGGCGGAGGCCGTGGAATTGGCGGGTGAGGACATCTCGTCGATCATCGTGTCGAGCAGGGCGCCGCTCTCGTCCACTGGCAACGCCAGCTCCGCCAACTGGACGAACCGGTCGAGATACCACCCGATCAGCTGCGTGTCGTCCCTGATCGTGATCTGGTTGATGCTCTCCAGGTGCACCAGGTCGTCCAGGTTCGGATCGGCGAACTCGAGCAGGATGAAGTTTCCAGCCATACCCGGGTGGGCGCCGCGCGTGAACGGCAGGATCTGGAGGCTGATGTGTGGCTCCGCCGCGAACGTCTTGAGGCGCTCCAGCTGGTGACGCATCACGTGTCCCCCGCCGACGTGCCGCCGGAGGGCCGCCTCGTCCACGACGAAGAGCATGTCCGGGGGGGTCTCCCGGTCGTTCGCCTCCTGGCGGTGCTGCCGGACAGCCCAGGCTTTGTCCACTGCCTCGGGCCCGAACCCGGCCATGTGCTCGAGGATCGCCCGGCCGTACTCCTCGGTCTGGAGTAACCCGGGGATCAGGACGGGGTCGTACTGGCGGATGACGGACGCCGAGGCCTCGTACGCCAGGTACTCCTTGAAGCCGGGCTTCAACAAGTCGGTGTACTGATCGTAGTAGGACGCCCCTCGAGCCGACCGTGCGAGCTCGAGCACCCCGTTGACCCGCCCCTTGTCCGTTACTCCGTAGTGGTTCAGGAGCGCCTTCAGATCGTTGGTGGAGACACTCACGTCTCCCTTCTCGATGCGGATGAGCTTGGACGGCGACCAGTCCATAGCACGGGCCACGTCAGCCTGTCTCAGCCCCGCGGCGTCGCGTGCCCTTCTAAGCTCTACTCGGAGCCGACGGCGCTGCACGGTCGGGTCCTGAACCGACGTCATCTGATCTTCGTCCCTTCTGTCGCCACCTGCCGTAGGGGCAACTACCTTCGAGCTTTCTGTCGGTCCATCAGCTAGCCTTCTGCTAGGTAGCGTGACGCTAGCACGCAACTGACATCTTGCACAACGCAGGTGGCAGGGTGGCATGTGGCTTGGATCACGCCATGCCCTGACCTGCTCTTCAAGGAAGCAGGACGGCAGGCTGCTGGCTGCCCTAATGCCATCTAGCATGCTGAGAGGAGCCTGTGAGCCTGGTGTCGTAGTGTGCTTGCGCAGCATGCCGACTACCACGTCGCCACCTTCGAGCCCGGTT
This sequence comes from Actinomycetota bacterium, assembly GCA_030856045.1. Taxonomy (GTDB): domain Bacteria; phylum Actinomycetota; class Actinomycetes; order Mycobacteriales; family Pseudonocardiaceae; genus JALYQB01. The sequence goes on along the minus strand of JALYQB010000736.1, from coordinate 2,054 downwards.
CTGTGATCAATCGATGCAAGGACGGAGAGCCGTGAGAGGCTGCGATAACGTCTGAATCGATTCACATCGGTTACAATGTGAGTTCGTCACACTTGGTGTTCTCAGCCCGGCTCGAGTCGAGGGTGTCCAGTCGGCTGGCGTGCGCCTCTCCTGCCGGTGCTGCCACTCGCCTTCATCTCTGGACGAGCGGTCCTGATGACGTCCGGGCGACGTCGTTGCGGGCAACGAGAGACGTGTCGCCCCGCAGGAGAAGGAGTACAGCGTGGTCGACATGCCACACCCCGCCACAGTGTCCTGGCAGAAGAGCAGCGCGAGTGGGGGCGGCGCCTGTGTCGAGGTCGCCCGCACCCACGAGCATGTCTGGGTCCGCGACTCGAAGAACCCGCTCGGACCTGGCCTCGGGCTCACCCGCGAGGAGTGGACGGTGTTCATCGTCGGGGTGCAGCGCGGCGAGTTCGACCGCCCCGGGGCGTCGGCGTGACGACAGCACCCGACCGATCGTGAGCTGCTGAGGATCTCCTGGTGCCGTGCGGGGTCCTCTAGCAGCAGGCGCGTTGCAGCCGGTAGGTCCGCTGTGCCGCGCTGCACGTCGACGTACGTGAATCCGCGCGACACCCGAGCGCGGCGGCTGACGGTTCGATATCAGGGCGACCAACCGGTCAGACGCGCGGTGACCGGTGCGGCCAGGGCCCCGCCAGGTCCCGGCTCTCCTCTCGTGGCGGCAGTTCGGACAGCACCCCGTCGTCCACGGCGTCGCCCGGCCTCCGCTGCAAGGCTGCGATCACCGGGGTGGGATCACCGCCCATGTTGGTGGAATCCTGCGCATACAACAGGAGGGCGCGGTGCCGCTCCTGTTCCGAGCGGACCCACATCCGCGACTGCAGCGCGGAAGATGCCAACACCGCGCCCAGAACCGCCGCGCCCAACCAAGGATGGCCCAGGGCGACCATCAGGGTCGGCGGCAGGATCTCCAAGCCAGCGGAGATCCTTGGCCATGAGAAGCCTGGGGGTCGGGCCATGTGGGCCACCTCCGAGTCAGCAACACGTACGCGTAGAGATATACGTAGGTGTTCGTACGTGTACGATACCCGAGAGTGTGTGGTGAGGCAAGCCTTGTCCTACGCGCTTACACCTACGTAGTATGAGCGCCTGGCGGAGAATGACCCCCTGGAGGAGCGAGCCGGTGGCAAGGACCCAACTGACCCACCGGGAGCATGAAGTGCTCCATCTCGCGATCCGTGGGCTGAGCAACGACGAGATCGCCGCTCGCCTCGCCATCTCGCGCCGGACCGTGGAGGCGCACATGCGCACGCTGTTCCGCAAGACCGGAGTGACCAGACGGGCTCAGCTCGCGGCGCTGACCTCAGGCAGCGACCAGATCGTTGCCGACTCGCCCGGGCCGGAGCCGGCAGGCGCCACCAAGGATTCGGCTGTTCTGCTGCCGCAACGCCTCGATCCAACGGACTGCGAGCGGCGGTTACGGTGCTACGCCGCCGCCATGCGCGGGCTGGTCGACCGGCAGTTCCCACTGTTCGAGGAGCGGGTAGAGATCACTGTCCTGGTCGGCGAGCAGGACGGGCAGGACATCGTGGTCGAGCGGCGCTGGACCACGCCGAAGCGCTACCTCGTCTACCGGATACTGCGCCCGATCGGGGCCTGGGCCGATGTACTGCCGTTCGAGCCGGAGGACCTCGCCCTCACCTGTGAGGTGAACGGCCAGGACGTCCAGGTCGACGTCCACCCGGTGCAAGACGTGGACGGTCAGCCGCTGGTGATGATCCTGTTCCAGCCGGGACTGCAGACCGACACCGAGTGGGTGCTCCGCTACCGCTCGCCGAGGCTGTGGAATCCGCTCCGCAGCTCGGGCCGGGACACCTTGACGTGGGCTACCGCCACTCTCGACCAGCGACACCAGCCGACGATCAACGAACTCACGCTGAAGGTCGTCTTTCCGGTTGCCTGGACGCGCGAACAGATGACCGAGCAGAGCAACCTCGGCGTGACCGACACCGAGCGGCTGCCGACCGGTCAGACCCAGGTGACCTGGCACCACC
>JALYQB010000731.1 GCA_030856045.1 Actinomycetota bacterium | reverse complement strand
ACCTGCGGGGCGACGGCGCGCTGGCGGGCCTGGCACTCGAGGCCGCGCTGGCCGCGTCACCCGAGCATGCGCTCGCCCGGTTGCTGCACGCCGCACTCGAGGACGGCCTGCCGCCCGGCTTGCTGTGCAGTGTCGCGCGGGACGCCGCGGCGGACGCGGCCGTGGCACTGGGGAGCACGGAGTGATCCGCCGCGCGGTGAGGTGTTCAGAGTGCGAGCTGAGCGAATTGCCATGCGTCGGACACGATGGCGGTGAGCTCGGCGCGCTCCGGCTTCCAGCCCAGGTCCGTCCTTGCTCGCTCGCTGGAGGCGATGAGAACGGCCGGGTCGCCTGCGCGGCGCGGGCCGACCTCGGCGGGGATCGGGTGGCCGGTGACCTCGCGGCAGGCTTGGACGACCTGGTGCACCGAGAAGCCGGTGCCGTTGCCGAGGTTGTAGATCCGGTGCTCTCCGGGTCGGGCGTGCTCGAGGGCGAGCTCGTGCGCGTCGGCCAGGTCCACCGCGTGGATGTAGTCCCGCACGCAGGTGCCATCCTCGGTGGGCCAGTCGTCGCCGAACACCATGATCTTCTCCCGGCGGCCTTGCGCTACCTGCAGGACGAGCGGTATCAGGTGGGTCTCCGTCGTGTGGCGCTCGCCGAAGCGGCCGTAGGCGCCCGCCACGTTGAAGTAGCGCAGGCTGACCGCGGCGAGGCCGTGTGCGGCGGCGTACGAGCTGATCGCATGGTCGATGGCGAGTTTCGTCGCGCCGTAGGGGTTCGTCGGGCGGTTCGGGTCGGTCTCGGTGATGGGCACCGACTCAGGGTCGCCGTAGGTCGCCGCGGTGGACGAGAAGACGAACCGGGGGATGCCGTGGGCCCGCACGGCCTCCAGCAGGCGGACGGAGGCCACCACGTTGCCGAGCCAGTACAGCTCGGGGTCCGTCATGGACTCCCCGACCAGCGACCGCGCCGCGAAGTGCAGCACCCCGTCGAAGCCCTCGGCCAGCACCGCGTCGGCGTCCGCGACGTCACCCATCACGAACCGTGCGCCGTCGGGGACAGCGTCCGCGTGGCCGGTGCGCAGGTCGTCGAGCACGACGACCTCGTGGCCCGCCTCGATCAGCCGCGCTGCGCACACGCTGCCGACATAGCCCGCGCCCCCGGTCACCAGGAGACGCATCCGACTCGCCTGCGTCACCGGAGACGGGCCAGGACGGCGTGCGCCACCGAGCTGGAGATGTCGACCGTGAACCCGCCACCGGTCAGGGTCACCAACGCACCTGCGCGCTGTTGCGAAGCGACCTCGACCTCGTTGCCTGGGACGGCGTCGACTCTGTGCAGCTCGCCCATCAACGCGGGGTCGAGCTGGACGTGCTCGGCGATCCGCCCCACCTGCACCCGGCCCCCGCCGCGGCGCGCCACCTCGTCCAGCCGGAGCAGGTCGGGGTCGATCGGAGGAGCGGGGTCGCCGCCGTCCAGCTCGTCGAGGCCGGGGATCGGGTTGCCGTACGGCGAGGTCGTGGGGTTGTCCAACAGCGCGATGAGCTTGCGCTCCACGGCGTCGCTCATCACGTGCTCCCAGCGGCACGCCTCAGTGTGCACGTACTCCCACTCGAGACCGATGACATCGATCAAGAGTCGCTCTGCGAGCCGGTGCTTACGCATCACCGACACGGCGCGGTTGCGCCCGCTCGCGGTGAGCGCGAGATGACGGTCGTCACCGACCACCAGCAGGCCGTCGCGCTCCATGCGCGCCACCGTCTGGCTCACCGTCGGCCCGCTTTGCCCAAGCCGTTCGGCGATGCGGGCGCGCAGCGGGACGACGCCCTCCTCCTCCAGCTCATAGATGGTGCGGAGGTACATCTCCGTGGTGTCGATGAGATCGTTCACGGCCACACCCCTTCGTCCTCCACCATCCTAGTGGGTGAGAGTGATCAGCGGTGGCGGTGACCGGCAGCCGTGTTCCCGCCTCCGAGTACGGGGGTGCGTCGACGGCCCCTCAGCCCGGGGGTAAGCGGTCGAACGCACGCCGTGCGAGTTCGAGCACCCCGTCGCACACCGGCACCGGGGGTTCGGTGAACAGCGACGTGTCGACATCGAGCACGTTGCCTTGCGCAGCGTCGGGCCCGAGCGCGACCGTCACCTGACACGACGCGTCGTCGGCGCGCACCACGACGGCGCTGTTCCCCGCCACCTCCGCGGGCTCGCCCGAGGCGGCGCCGAGGTCGCTGACGAAGACGAAGCCGCCCTCGACGTAGTCGATCGCGCACAGGAAGCTGGATGCGGGCGCCCCCTCCTGGGTGAGCCCGGTGGCCTGCGCGATGTCGTCCGGGGTGAGCAGCGCGCAGAAGTCGACGCCTTCGACGCGTTTCGCCACCGCGATGGTCGGATCGTCCAGCGTGGCGGTGGTCCCGGCTTCCGGGTCCGGACCGGGAACGGGTTCCCGCTCCCCGGCCGCCGAGGGGTTGCCCGCGATCGTCGTCGTGCACCCCGTCGCGAGGGCGCCCACCAGGGCCACCGGCGCTGCCCACCGAGCTGTCCACACGGGAGCACACGCTATCCGGGCGGACCCCGCCGCGGGAGCAGCGCAGGATGCGACCACCCCCGGCGTGCCCGTAGCGTCTGCGCCCATGCCGAGCGCCGCTGCCGTCATCTGGGACGAGGCATTCCTGGCCTACAACCTGGGTGGGGGCCATCCGCTGGACCCGGTCCGGCTGGATCTCACCGTGCGGCTCGCGCGCTCGCTGGGGGTGCTCGACGGTGTGACGCCCCTCGCTCCGGTCATCGCCACCGAGGAGCAGCTGCTCACGGCACACTCCGCCGGCTACCTCGACGCCGTGCGCGCCGCGCCGCACGGCCGCTTCCCCGTGGGCCGGTTCGGGCTCGGCACCCTCGACAACCCCGTGTTCAACCGCATGCACGAGGCCTCGTCGCTGGTGGCGGGCGGTTCGCTCGTCGCGGCGGAGGAGATCACCAGCGGCCGCGCGGCCCGGGCGGTGAACATCGCGGGCGGGCTGCACCACGCCATGCGGGATCGCGCCGCCGGCTTCTGCGTCTATAACGACTGCGTCATCGCCCTCCGTCACCTGCTGGCCGCCGGGTTCGAGCGCGTCGCCTACGTCGACATCGACGTGCACCACGGTGACGGGGTGCAGGCGGCGTTCGCCGCCGACCCGCGGGTGCTCACCGTGTCGCTGCACCAGCACCCGGCGACGCTGTGGCCCGGCACCGGGCACTCGAGTGACGTCGGCACCGGTGAGGGTGCCGGCTACGCCGTCAACGTGCCGCTGCCGCCGGGCACCCGCGACGGGGACTGGCTGCGGGCCTTCCACGCGGTCGTGCCGGGTCTGCTGCGCTCGTTCGCTCCGCAGGTGCTGGTCACCCAGCACGGTGCCGACACCCACGCAGAGGACCCGCTCGCCGACCTCGCGCTGTCGGTGGACGGCCAGCGCACCGCGCACCGGGCGCTGGCCGAGCTCGCCGAGCAGACCGCGGAGGGGCGGTGGCTCGCGCTCGGCGGCGGCGGCTATTCGCTGTTCCGCGTCGTGCCGCGCTCCTGGACCCACCTGCTCGCCGCCGTCCTGGACCGCGACGTGGACCCGGACACGCCGGTGCCCGCGGACTGGACGGCCCACACCGCGGCACTCGCGCCGGGCATCCGCCTGCCGTCCTCGATGGGCGACGGCGCCGAACCTGAATGGCTGCCGTGGGACGGCGCCGGGGACACCGGCGCCGACCGGGCGATCCAGGCGACCCGGCGGGCGGTGTACCCCCTGCACGGCCTCGATCCCGACGACCCGCGGGACTGACATGGTCACACCGGAGCATCCGCCGAGCAGCGCGGATCCCTACCGGGGCACGCGTCGAGGTCGGCAAGCCGCCCGCCCCCCGCGACACCGGGCCACACGCCTGCGTTGACGTGTGAGGATGCATGCGACTCGTCGTCATCGGTTCGTCGGAGAGGCTGGGAGGCCGCCGTGCAGGTGCACAGGACCCCACAGGAGCGGTTCGCGGATCTCGCGGACTTCCCGTACGACCCGCACCACGCCGAGGTCACCGACCCCGACGGCGGCACGCTGCGGATGGCATACGTGCAGGCCGGCCCCGCCGCCGGGGAGCCCGTGGTGCTCGTGCACGGTGAACCGACGTGGTCGTACCTGTACCGCTCGATGATCCCCACGCTGGCCGAGGCCGGGCTGCGGGTGATCGTGCCCGACCTCGTCGGTTTCGGCCGCTCGGACAAACCCGCCGAGATCGGCGACCACAGCTACGCGCGGCACGTCGCGTGGCTCACCGAGCTACTGCTCGACCGGCTCGACCTGAGGGGGATCACGCTGCTCGGGCAGGACTGGGGCGGGCTGCTCGGGCTGCGGGTCGTGGCGGAGCACCCGGACCGCTTCGCACGGGTGGTCGCGGCGAACACCGGGATGCCGACGGGGGACCACGACATGCCCGAGGTGTGGTGGCGGTTCCGCCGGACGATCGAGAACGCGTCGCGGCTCGACATCGGGCGGATCGTGGCCGCGGGCTGTGTCCGGGGCCTCTCGGAGAGCGCGAGGGCCGCGTACGACGCCCCGTTCCCCGACGAAACCTACCTCGCCGGCCCGAGGGCGATGCCGCTGCTCGTGCCCACCGCGCCGACCGACCCCGCCACCGAGGCCAACCGCGCTGCCTGGGTGGAGCTGTCCCGGTGGGAGAAGCCGTTCCTCGTGGCATTCAGCGACTCCGACCCGATCACCGGTCCGATGGCGCGGATCATCACGAAGCTCGTGCCCGGGACGCGCGGGCTCGAGCACCCGGTGATCGCGGGCGCGGGCCACTTCCTGCAGGAGGACGCGGGCGAGGAGCTCGCGGGCCACGTGCTCACGTTCCTCGGCCGCGCAACCTGATCACCCGCACGGTCCGTCCTTCTCCCATGGGACGAGGGTGGATACTGGTGGTGGCCGGGGTCGCGCTGGGTGCGCTCGGGGCGTGCGGGGGCGAGTCCGACGGGGTCGGCTTCGGCGGTGCGCCACCGCCGTCCACGCAGGACGATCCGGTGCCGCAGGTGCCCGACGGGCCCATCCCGCCACCCGGCGGGCAGTCCCTCCCGGCCGAGCAGGTCGACGGGTCCGCGCTGCCGGAGGGCTACCCGCGGCTCGTGTGGACGCAGGAGAACGGCTCCGTGCTCGGTGCGTACGGGCAGGAGGGCGGCTGCTCGGTCGTCCGGGCGAACCTCGTGGAGGAGACGCCCGAGGCCGTGCACGTGAGGTTCATCGAGTTCACGCCCACGACCGGGCCGTGCACGATGGACCTTCGTTTCCCGCCGCTCACCGTCCCACTGGCCGAGCCGCTGGGTGACCGCACCGTCGTGCTGATGCGGGAGGTGAGCGACCCACCAGGGCGCTGACCGCGGAAAGTCGGAAGGCCGGGCCCGCCCCCGACGGGCCCGACCTCCCGGGGTACGCGAGCGCGCATCTGCGCGTCGCGTGGTCTACGTCACAATCGACCGTGCCTGCTCCCGGCGCCGGAGTCAATCCGCCACACTGGGTGAGCGCTCAGCTGGCGTACGCACGCAGCCGCTCCGCGCGGTCGCCTACACGCAGTTTCGCCATCACCTCGCGCTCGATCTGGCGCACCCGCTCGCGGGACAGTCCGAAGCGTTTGCCGATCTGGTCGAGCGTGCGCGGCTGGCCGTCGTCGAGGCCGTAGCGCAGCCGGATGACGTTCTGCTCCCGGTCGTCGAGCGTCGCCAGCACGCGGCGCAGGTCCTCGTGCAGCAGGCCGGAGATGACCGCGGACTCGGCGTCGGCCGCCTCGGAGTCCTCGATGAAGTCCCCGAGGGGGGCCTCCTCCTCGGCACCTACCGGCATGTCGAGGCTCACCGGGTCGCGGGAGTGGTCGAGCAGGTCGGACACCTTCTCGGCAGGGATGCCGGACAGCTCGGCCAGCTCCTCGTGGGTGGCCTCGCGGCCGAGCTGCTGGTGCAGGTCGCGCTTGATGCGGGCCAGCTTGTTGACCTGTTCCACGAGGTGAACGGGCAGCCGGATCGTGCGGCTCTGGTCCGCCATGCCACGGGTGATGGCCTGCCGGATCCACCAGGTGGCGTAGGTGGAGAACTTGAAGCCCTTGGCGTAGTCGAACTTCTCGACCGCCCGGATGAGGCCCAGGTTGCCCTCCTGGATGAGGTCGAGCAGCGGCATGCCGCGGCCGGTGTAGCGCTTGGCCAGCGACACGACCAACCGGAGGTTGGCCTCGAGCAGATGGTCCTTGGCGACACGGCCGTCCCGCACGAGGGCGAGCAGGTCGGCGCGGCGGGAAGGGCTGAGCCCGGTGTTCGAGTCGAGGACGTGGCGGGCGAACACGCCGGCCTCGATGCGCTTGGCGAGTTCGACCTCCTGCTGCGCGGTGAGCAGCGCCGTACGTCCGATACCGTTGAGGTAGACACGGACGAGGTCGGCTGCCGGGCTCTGCGCGTCGAGGTCGGCTTCGGTCGGGGTGGCGCGCTCGACAGTGATCTGCGCGGCGGTCATCGGGTCCCTCCCTGTGACGGGTGTGCGTGCGTCCCGGGCGGGGGACGCACGAGGCGCCGTCGTCGCGGTCGGCACTTTTCACAACGCTGTGGGCCGGGAATCCGTTCCCACGTTCTCACCCCGGAGTACGTTCGAGACCGCAGAGAGGTTGCCGTTCCCGCCGGACCCACAGGCTCTTCTCAGCATCCTGCGAGCAGGGTCTCAGTGCCGACGCTTCGACCCTACGAGCAGGTCTCAGGCTCCGCTCGAGGAGACCTCCACCAGCACCGTGAACGGCCCGTCGCCCGTGCTGCGCACCACCATCGGCGCGCCGAACCGCCCCGTGGCGACCGTCGCGCCACGCGAGCGCAGCCGTCGCACCACCTCCTCGACGAGCGGCTCGGCGTGCTCGGGCCGCGCCGCCGCGGTGTAGGACGGCCGACGGCCCTTGCGGGTGGCGGCGTACAGGGTGAACTGGCTCACCACCAGCAGTCCCGCGCCGGTCTCTGCGCACGAGCGGTCGTCGCGCAGGACCCGCAGCTCGTGCAGTTTGCGGGCCACCGTCTCGGCCTGGGCCGCCCCGTCCCCGTGTGTGACGGCCAGCAGCACGAGCAGGCCGGGGCCGTCCAGGGACCCGACCACCTCGCCGTCGACGGTCACCGACGCCTCCAGCACTCGGCTGACCACAGCTCGCACGACATCAGCATCCCGTGCCGTACCAGCTCACGGACGGCGGGCGGCGCGGTCGCCACCTGAACGGTGCCCCGGTGTGGCCGAGCGGTTTCGTCGCTGGTCACGGTGGGCCGTCCAGCGTATCGCACCCGTGGCCCGGTTGCGGCACCCCACGCCCTCGGTGAGGGTGGTCACACAGCCGGAACACCCCGGTCGGACGGAGGGCGACAGCCGTGAGCGGTGCGGACATGACAGGCCAAGTGGCGCTGGTGACCGGAGGCGGCCGCGGGATCGGCCGCGCGATCGCCGAGCGGCTGGCGCGCCGGGGGATGACGGTGGCGGTGGGCTACTCGAAGGGCTCCGAGGCAGCGGGGGAGTTCGTCGCACGGTACGAGGGCGCGAGCGCGCATCAGGGCGACATCGGTGTGAAGGAGGACTGCGCCCGCGTCATGGACGAGATCCAGGACCGGCACGGTCGGCTCGACGTCCTGGTGAACAACGCGGGCATCACCGCGGACCGGATGATGCACAAGATCGACGACGAGGACTGGGACCGTGTCATCCAGGTCAACCTGTCGGGCACGTTCTACCTGTCTCGGCTGGCGTTCCTGCACATGCGGGAGCGCGGGTCCGGTCGGATCGTGTCGATCAGTTCGGCGATCGGCGAGCGCGGGAGCGTCGGGCAGGTGAACTATTCCGCCGCGAAGGCCGGTCTGTTCGGGATGACGATGAGCATGGCGCAGGAGGGCGCGCGCAAGGGCGTCACGGTCAACTGCGTCTCGCCGGGCTACATCGAGACCGACATGGTGGCGAACGTGAAGCAGGATGTGCTCGACAAGCTCGTCGCAACCGTGCCGATGCAGCGGCTCGGACAACCGGACGAAGTTGCCCGGGTCGTGGAGTTCCTGGCCGATCCCGACTCGGCGTACATCACCGGGCAGGTCTTCTCCGTCAATGGAGGGCTGTACATGTGAGTGCCTCACCCCGCCCGGTCAAGCGGCGTCCCGCTCAGCGCCGAAAGGCACCGGCCCCGCTCACCGAGCCGGAGGTGGCCTCGGGCAACGGGGCCTCGCGCGGCCGCAGCAGGCCGGCGCCCGCCCGGGAGCCGCTGGAG
>JALYQB010000702.1 GCA_030856045.1 Actinomycetota bacterium | reverse complement strand
TGGATGAGTGGGTCGCGCTGCCCGAGGACAATTCCTGTCGGTACGAGCTCCAGGAAGGTGTCCTGTTGGTGTCCCCTCGGAGGGTTCGCCGTCATCAGCTTGCCGCGCAGCGCCTGTCGCAGCAGCTCGACGGGCAGCTACCGGTGGACTGGGAGAGCGTCCTCGACATGGAGGTGGTCGTTCGCGGTGCGCATCCACCGACCGTGCGGGTGCCCGATGTGGTGGTCACGCGGGTCGGCGGGCCCGAGGACCGACTGGCGGCGTCGGATGTGCTGCTTGCAGTCGAGATCATCTCGCCGGGATCGCGCAACGTCGACCTGCACCTCAAGCCGTTCGAGTACGCGGAAGCGGGAATCCCGCACTACTGGATCGTCGACCTCGACCCGCCCGCTCCCTCGATCACGGTGTGCCACCTGGGCGCACCGGACGTCGGATACGTCGAGGCTTCGGCGGCCACCGGCCGGCTCGTCACGACCGTGCCGTTCAGTTTGCGTATCGATGTCCCCGCGCTGGTCGCCCCGCGTTCCTCGTCACCGCCCGGTCCTCGGGCTCACTCCTCGCCGTAGGTCAGGAAGTCGTTGATGCGGTCCAGCTGCTCCGCGAGTGGCTCCACCTGATCGGGACTGAGCACGATCTGATCACCGCTCTCGGTCGCCACGGTGACCTTCGCAACCTGCATGGTGACGGTGAGTGGAGTGGAGCCACCCTCCGACTCGACCGTCCACTGTGTCTCCACCGCGTACCCTCCCAGTTTGGTTCGGTACTAAAATACTGGCACTGTTGCGAGATACTCAGCAATACCGCGATCGAGTGAAGCCGAGTGCGTTCAGTGCGGCGTCGAGTCTAAGGTACGAGCACGATGGCTGCTGGAAGGGGTGTGCCCATGCCGCGAGGACGGCGAACCGTGCGGTCCCGCCGGGTGGCGGGGGAGCTGCGTCGGTTGCGGGCTCGGTCCGGGCACAGCTGCGCGACCGTCGGGGCCGCGTTGGGCATCTCGGCCAGCAAGATCAGCCGGATCGAGACCGGGCGGATCGGGCTGCAGGCCGACGAGGTGGCCGCGCTGCTCGGCTTCTACCAGGTCGCCAAACCTGCCCGGGAGGACCTGCTGGAGCTGCTCCGCCGGGCCGCCGAGCCGGGCTGGTGGCAGGTGCAGGGCTCCCGGCTGCCCGAGCTGTGGCAGGAGCTCATCGACTTCGAGCGCTCCGCGACGGCGATCGTCAACTACGAGCCGCTGCTGATCCCGGGGTTGCTGCAGACCGCCGACTACGCCGGGGCACTGATCGCGGCGGCCAACCCGGCGTTGAGCGAGGACGAGGTGGAGACCCGGGTCGCCGCCCGCACCACCCGTCAGGCGCTGCTCGGCCGGCCGCGGCCACCCCGGCTGCTCGCGCTGGTCGAGGAGGGCGTGCTGCGCCGGGTGGTCGGCGACCCCGGGCTGATGCGCCGCCAGGTCCGGCACCTGGAGGACGCCGCCACCCGGTCCAACGTCACCGTTCAGGTGGTGCCCACCGCCGCGGGCGCGCACCCCGGGCTGGGCGGGCCGTTCGTCATCCTGGAGTTCGACGGCGACCCGACCCTCGTCTACCTGGAGAACCGCCGGGGCAGCGCCATCCTGGAAGAGGACGACGACATCGCCGAGGCTACGATGGCGTTGCGGCATCTGCAACGGATCGCGCTCAGCTCCGACGACTCGCTGGCCCTGCTGGCCGAGGTCGCCCGGGAGCTGGCCTGACGGCAGCGAGGACAATCATCATGACCGCACGGTTGCGCCACCCGGCGTGGCGCAAGAGCAGCTACAGCTCCGACCAGGCCAACTGCGTCCAGGTGGCACTCGGCGGCCCCGCCGTCGGGGTCCGCGACTCCAAGGACCCCGACGGCCCGGTGCTCGCCGTCCCGGCGGGCCACTGGTCGACCTTCCTGCGTGGAGTCGCCGCGGGTGATTTCGACCGCTGAGCGCTCCGGATCCCTTGCAGTGGCACGGGTGCGCAACAGGGAGGATGAGCCGACCATCGTGATGGTCGCGCGGGTTTCTGCGCGCTCCAACCGCGCCGCCCTGCGCCTGGCGCCGCTCGATCACACGCGGTGGCCGGTTGTTCCGATGTGGTGTTGCTGCACTCGGGTACCGGCTGATGCAGATATGTCTGCGGCTGTTGCGCGCCGAGCCGTCGGTGCAGCGCACCGCCGCGTCAGGCGCGCGTCCATCAAGTCCAGTGCTTCGGACGGGTCATCGTGATTATGCCTTCACTCGCTCCACGGGCCCCTCCTGGGTGCACGTTGTTTCGGCGTCGGGGCTGTTGGTGCACACTGCTCAAGTACCCCGCTCAGGTGAGTAGCCTGAGCCCAACGGCCCCCGGTCACGGGGGCCGTTTCTCTGTCTTGGGTCAGCTGGACGCTGCGGTAGCTTTCCCCGCCTACCTCCTCCTGGCTCTGTAGGGCGGTTGGTTGTGCGGTCTTGTGCGGTTGTCAGCCGGGAGTCCCTGTGGCTCATCTCCACAGGGACTCCACCGGGACCGCGGGACAAAATCGTCCTCGCGTGGCGATTTTGTCGCCACGATGTGGCGCATAGATCATCAAGCGACCCGGCTAAGCGAAGATCGGTCCGACTTGCGGGTATGCCGCCACGAGGGCGGTGCGGATGTCGGCGAGGGAGGGTGAGGGCTGGCCGGGGTGTACCTGGAAACCGGTGTCCAGGCGCATGGGCTGGCCCCAGGCGAAGACGAGCTCATGCGTCGGCGCCTCGGCTGTCTGGGTGATCTGGGTGAACCAGTCGTCGCGGCCGTAGGTGACGTCACCGCCGATGAGGACGAGCTCGACCCAAGCCGGATCGGCCCGGCAGACGTTCTCGTAGGGGTCGGTGTGGTGGCGCTCGAGGACCACCACGTCGGCGGGCCGGCCGGGCGCGAGCGCGCCGAGGAACTCACCCAGTCCGGCGACCTCCGCCGCCCCTGCGGTGACCATGTGCACGAGGTCGTGTGCCTCGATGGTCATGCCCTGGTCGGCGAGCACCCGCCGGGCGACCTTCATCTCGGCGAGCAGGCTGGTGGACCCCGACGGCAGCCAGTCCGCGCCGAGCGCGACCGGCATGCCGTGCCGCAGGGCGTCGGCGGCCAGCGTCGTCTGTCCGTAGAGACGCAGGTTCGACTGCGGCGACCAGACGAGCTTGCACCCCTGCGCAGCGAGGACGGCGAGCTGGTCGCTGGACAGGGCGCAGCCGTGGATGACGACGGTGGCCGGGGTGGCCGCGTCGAAGTCGAGGAACCGCTGGAACTCGGTCTGGCTGCGCTTGTCATCGCGTCGCCCCTCGCACAGGTGCAGGTAGAACGCGTCGACCGCGCCGTCGGCGATGCCCTGGAGCACTCTGGTGAGCTGCGCCGCGCCGCGGCCGGACGGTCCGCTCGGCAGGTCGATCATCGACCGGGCGCGGTGCTGATCGAAGATCCGCAGGTCGACGTTGCGGACCAGCGGCTCGGCCGATGCCTGGGCGGTGCGCGCGCCGGCGCCCTGGATCGCGGTGACACCACCGATCAGGGCGCGGATCTCCGCGTAACGCAGCTGCGTCCCCGATGGCAGCTGCTTGACCAGCTCGTTCTGCGGGTCGCGGACCAGCAGGTGGTACAGGTCGCTGCTCCGCCAGATGTAACGGTTGGAGAACCGCCGCGGTGGCTCCCATGCGGCGAAGACGTTGAACTCCGGGTGTCCGTGCAGGTCGATCAGCCCGGGCAGGATGACCCCGTCGGTGTCGATGACCCGGACCCCGTCCGGCTTGGCGCGGCGAACGTCGGCGACGATTCCGCCGTCGACCACGACGTAACCGTCGGTCCACGCCGCGGTCGGGGTGATGACCGCGCCGCGCAGCGCGACGGGCCCCGCCGGTAAGGCGCGCGGTGCTGCGGCGGCGGTCGACACCGCGCGAGCCTGCGGCGGGAGCTGCTCGGTCACGCCTGCCAGGTAGGCCCGCGCGAACTGATCCGTACGCTCAGTAGTCATCGCCTCACCGGTCCTGGGCGCCGTGACACGGGGTGTGGACAGCGGGGCCTCATACCGAGGATTCTCGACGGCGAAGCGGGTCCGTGCCAAGGGCCGGCTGCTTCTCCGACCACGCTCGGGCAGGGAGCCGGCCATGGTGCACACGTTTTGTACCGGATATGTCCACGAGCCGTACGCAACGCTGGTGGGTGACTACCCGGGAGAGGACGTGTACCCGCCGGCCGACTTCCGCACCGAATGGGGTCCGATCTTTCACCGGGGGCGCCTCGACGGCACCGCCCGCGTCCTCGTCATCGGGCAGGACCCCGCCGCGCACGAGGCGATCGCTCGCCGGATCCTGGTCGGTGAGGCAGGTCAGCGTGTCCAGGGGTTGCTCGCCCGAGCGGGTGTCACGACGAGCTACGTCATGCTCAACACGTTTCTGTACAGCGTCTACGGGCAGGGTGGCGGCCAACGCCACGCCGACGATCCCGCGATCGCCGCCCACCGCAACCGATGGCTGGACGCTGTGCTCCTCGACAGCCGGGTCACCGCCGTCGTCACGCTCGGCGTCCTCGCTGAACGGGCGTTCCACGCCTGGACGGCGGCTGGGCACGATGGCGGACGGCAGCTCCACCATGCGCCACTGCGGCACCCGACCTATCCGGAAAGCGCTTCGCGATCGGGGACGAAGACCCTGAAGCAGGCCACCGCTGAGCTGCTCGAGAACTGGAACACCCACCTGCCCCAGCTCGTCGACCACATCGATCCCGACAAGCCCACGCCGTTACGTCTCTACGGCAGCAGTTGGCAACCCGGTGATCTCGCGGAGATCCCTGAAGTCGATCTCCCAGCAGGCTGCCCATCGTGGTGGCGTTCGCTCGAGTCCTGGGCCAATCGGACCGGACGTGACGCCCAGACCAAGCGAGCCACCATCATGGTGGTCGTCCCTGAAGTCGCCCGCGGTTGGCCCACGCCCTGAGCGACAGCCAGGGAGTCAGGGCGAAACCCGGACCTCGCCGGTGAAGCCGTCGACGGTGACGATCTGGCCGTCGCGCAGGAGTCGGGTGGCGTTGCCCGTGGCCAGTACCGCGGGCACGCGGTACTCGCGGGCGATGATCGCGGGGTGGGAGAGCAGGCCACCGGTGTCGGTGATCAGGGCGCCGACGCTCGGGAAGAGCACCGACCACGCAGCGGTGGTCTCCGGACAGACCAGGATGTCGCCGGGTTGGAGCTTGCCGAACTCGGTCTCGTCGGTGATGACGCGCACGGGGCCGGTGTACCGGCCTTGACAGGCGGCGACACCGTGCAGACCCGCGCCGACGGGTCGGTCGGTCTGGGGCCGAGCAGGGTCTCCGCTCGTCGCCTCCCAGGCCCACATCCCCACGTCCATGGCATGGCGAGCCTCGGGTGGCAGGTTGCTACGCCAGTCGCCTGCCGCAGGTGGCGGTGTGGGGAGCTCGCCGTAGGTCGCCGGACCGGGATGCGCGTCCGCCCAGGCGCGTTCTGCCGCGCGCCGGATCACCAGTGCGTGACGACCGCCTCGGTCGCGCAGCGCGGCGCGTGCCTCCGCCAGCTCCAGGAAGAACACGTCGTCGACCCGCGTGACCTGGCCGCGGTCGGTGAGGCGACGGCCCAGCTCCAGCACCGCGTAGCGGACGAGCGCCCTGGCGCCGCTCCAGAAGAACATGGTGTCCTCCCGCGCCGGATACGCCTGTTGGGCGCAGGCGAGCGCGCGCTCGAAGCGACCGAGGCAGGCGGCGGGCCGATCGGCAAGCGACACGTGCGCTTCGGTGACGGCCGCGGACCGTTCCGCCGCCAGGACGGCGGCGTGGGCCGCAGGGTCGAAGTCCCGAGCGATCTGGTCGCGGAGCAGGCTGAGAACGAGCGCAGGCCGCTCCGCCAGGGTCGGATCGGTGAGGTCAGCGCTCATGGCGCGGTGACCGTACTCGCGTTGGTAGGCGGCGAACGCGCCGTCGAGCTCGGCGTCGAGGTCGGCAGGCAGGCGCGCCGCGCCCTCGCCGACGCGCTCCAACAGGCGGGCGACGGCGGGCTTGCTCCGAGCGATCCGGGCGAGGTCGGCCAGGCGGTGGGCGGGCTCGGTAGTCTTGCCCGGCAGGCCGGTCAGCAGCCGTAGGACCTGGCGGGCGTCCCACCCCAGCAGATCCCGGCAGGCCACCCCCAGCTCACCGAGCAGGAACGCGCCCGCGGCGCCGGTCCGGCAGTGCACCTCCTGGATCTGTTCGGCGAGCGCCTGGACCGCGCGCAGGTGGGAGACCAGCCCGGCGTCGGCCAGGCTCGCGAGATCGACGTCACGCAGCTGCGCGACGCGGGCCGCCAGCGTCGGTTGCCACTCGTCGTACCAGCGCCGGACGATCTGGCCCGGCTCGTCGGCGCGGGTCGCCGCCACGATGCGCTGGATTCGAGCCTGCACCTGCTCGGGGGTGTCCAGGGGCACGAAGCGGGTGTACATCCAGCCGCCGATCTGGGCGAACTCGAGCCCGTCGGCCACGCCGTAGGAGAACAGGTGCTTGAGCGCAGCCTCGAGCGCAGGCAGCGCGAGCGAGTGATGCATCGGCGACCATGGCCGGGGGCAGTACACGTCGCGTTGCCAGAACCCCGGCGGCACCTCGACGGGGAGGGGAGCCGGCCGGGGCAGCGCCGTGATCGGGCGGGCCTGCAGCAGCCATACCTGCCCACCGACCAGTGCCCACTCGATGTCCTGCGGCACCCCGACGTGCGCTGCCACCCGTCGCGCCAGCTCTGCGACGGTCCGGGCTTGATCGGTGGTGATGGCGTCCTGCGTGCCCGATCGGTGCACGGGGTCGGCGCCGCGGACCAGCCACTCATCCGGTGTCGCCTGACCAGCGGCCAACCGGTCGCCGAGCCCGCGCACCGCGCTGACCACCGCCTCGGCGCGTTCCCCGGTGACCGGGTTGGCGCTGAATGCCACGCCCGCCGCGTGCGCGGGCACCATCCGCTGCACCAGCACCGCCATCCGCCGTGCACCGCCCAGCCCGCGGGCCCGCTGGTAGGCGGCGACCCGCTCGGCGAACGCCGAGGCCCGGCACCTGCGCACCGCGGACACCACCGCGTCGGTGCCCCTGACGTCCAGCACAGTCTCGTACTGGCCCGCGTACGAGGCGCCGGGACGGTCCTCGTCCACTGCTGAGGAGCGGACCGCCAACGCTGTGTCGCCCATCGCCTCGGTGAGGGCGGCCAGCGCCTCGGCCAGGTCATCGGGCAGGGGCGTGGCGGTGATCCGCGCCACGGCGTCGCAGGTCAGCACGAACCCGTCGGGCACGGGAAAGCCTGCAGCGAGCAGCTCCCCCAGCGCGGCCGCCTTCCGGCCGACCTCGCCGGTGTCGGCCAACCTGACGCCGTGCAGGGGCCGCACGCAGCTCGTCGTGTTCAACTTGTCATCCTCCGAAGGGAGCGCTATGACCCACCAGGTTCGCGGTGCCGTCGTCCTGGCGAAGGGCGCGCCGGTGTCGATCCAGACCATCCAGGTCCCCGATCCCGGGCCCGGTGAGGCCCTGGTCCGGGTACAGGCCTGCGGCGTATGCCATACCGACCTGCACTACCGCGAGGGCGCCATCAAGGACGAGTTCCCATTCCTGCTGGGCCATGAGGCAGCCGGGACAGTCGAGGCGGTGGGTGCCGGCGTCACCACCGTGGCCCCCGGCGATTACGTGGTGCTGGCCTGGCGGGCACCCTGCGGCCAGTGCCGCTCGTGCCTGCGGGGCCGCCCGTGGCGTTGCTTCGCCAGCCGCACCGCCGACCAACGCATGAGGGTGGCCGATGGCACCCCGCTCAGCCCGGCGCTGGGCATCGGCGCCTTCGCCGAGCTCACCTTGGTGGCAGCGGGCCAGGCCGTGAAGGTCGACCCCGCCGCCCGGCCTGCGGCCGCCTGCCTCATCGGCTGCGCGGTGGTGACCGGCTTCGGCGCCGCCGTCAACACCGGCGGGGTGGTCCCGGGCGACACGGTGGCGGTGCTCGGCTGCGGTGGGGTGGGCGCCGCCGCTGTCGCGGGCGCCGCCCTGGCAGGCGCGCGGCTGGTGATCGCGGTCGACATCCACCCCCGCAAGCTGGAGTGGGCCCGTCATCTCGGCGCCACCCACACGGTGAACGCGGCTGACACCGACCCAGTGGCGCAGATCCGCCTGCTCACCGGCGGTCACGGCGCCGATGTGGTGATCGAGGCGGTCGGCCGCCCGGAGACCTATCGCCAGGCATTCCTGGCCCGCGACCTGGAGGGCACGCTGGTGCAGGCCGGTTACCCCAGCCCGACGATGACCATCGAGCTGCCGCTGCAACAGCTGTTCGACCGGGGCGGTGCGCTGCGGCCCTCCTTGTACGGTGAGTGCCTGCCCTCGCGTGACTTTCCGGTGCTGATCGACCTCTACCTCAGGGGCAAGCTCGACCTCGATGCTTTCGTGTCGGAGACCATCGCCCTGGACCAGGTGGAGGATGCCTTCGCCAGGATGGTGCGGGGTGAGGTGCTGCGCTCGGTCGTGGTGCTCTGAGGTCAGTGCATTCATCCGATGGCCAGACCCACGGCCAATGGCGGAAGGTTGCCGACGCAGGCCAGCGGGGTCAGGCAGCCGTTGTTTCCGATCCGGAATGTCGTGATCGTCTGCGTGGCCTGGGCCAGCACGTCGAGGTACCGGCCGTCGGCGCTGATCACCATGTCGATCGGCAAGCTGAAGTCGCCGATGACGCCGGTGCGGCCATCGTCGGTGAGCGGGGCCAGCTCACCACTGCTCTGGACGCTGAATCCGGAGAGTGAGCCACTCAGTGTGTTGGAGCTGTAGGAGTAGCGGCCATCCGGTGTGTTCACGATCCAACAGGCGGCACCCTGATTCGTCGGAACCGACCCGCTGATGACGGTCAGCTCGCCACTCGAGTCGACCGCATAGGACGACACCGAGCTGTCGTTCACGAACAGGGTCCCCAACTCGGACACAATGAGATGACCCCGCGAGTTGAACGCGAACCCGAATGGGCCGCTGCCTGCCGACTCGTTCTCGACGACCGCCCCGGGCCGGCCGTCCTCCTCGACCTGGAAGACCGTGATCCGGTTGACCGTGAGCTCGGTCACGACCAGCAGGGTGCCGGTTGGATTGAACGCAACCTGCGCTGGACCGGAAACGGCAGAGCTCAGTGTCCGGCCGGAGTCCTCGAGCGGTGTCAAGACACCGTTGAGGTCGACGGTGAATCCAGCGATCTGGCCCGTGCCGACACCGTCGAGGCCGACGGTGCCGACGAGGTTGTTCACCGCGTTCACCACATATACCAGGTCGCCGAACGTCGTGACGCTCACCGGTAGCACGCCACCTGAAGGCACCTTGCTCACGAAATGCAGCCCGCTGGGGGTCACCAGGAACGAGGAGACGTCATTGCTACCAGGGTTGACGGCGAACAGGAACCGCCCGTCGTCGCTCACTGTCAATGCGCTCTGGGAGACCAGGGGACCGGATGCACCCAGCCCCCCGGTGGGGAAGGCGGGCAGTGGCCGGATGACACCCTCTGCGTTCAACGGTCCAGGGGCGCCGGGCGGGATCGGGAGCGTCAGCGGGAGCAGGTTTCCGCCCGCTTGCCGGACGAAGACCGCGACGGCGTTGCCGGCCGCGTCGTTCGTGAGCGCGTAGACGCGCTCCACGGGTGGCGTGGGTGTTGACATCAAGTACCTCCGGTGTGGTCTGATCGCGACGAGGCATTCCCCCGCCCGGCTTCGTCGTGAAGAGGCGACGGCAGGCTGTGTGATACCTGTCCGTGTGATACCTGTTCGCGGAAGTCTCGGCCGACGCGTATCACCCGGTCGGCGTGAGCGCTCCCTCTGCCATGACCGACAGCGCCGTCGACCAGCGCGACGACCGCCCGCCCGCAGCAGCGCAGGCCCCCGCGACGGGTCTCTGGCGCAGCGGCGACTTCGTCAAGCTCTGGAGTGGCCAGACCGTCTCGGTCCTCGGCTCCGCGGTCACCGGCTTGGCCCTCCCGGTGACGGCGATCCAGGTGCTGCACGCCAGCCCGTTTCAGTTCGGGTTGGTGACCGCGGCCTGGTCCACACCGTTCCTGCTCTCGCTGTTCGTCGGTGTGTGGGTGGACCGGCGCCGGCGACTGCCGATCTTGATCGGCACCAACCTGGGTCGGGCGGTCGTCATCGGGGTCGTGCCGCTGTTCGCCGTGCTGGGCGTGCTCGCACTGCCGCACCTCTACGTCGTCGCCTTCCTCGTGGGTCTGCTGACAGTGCCGTTCGACCTCGCCTATCTCTCCTACCTGCCTTCGCTCGTCGACCGCAGGCAGCTCGTCGACGCCAACAGCAAACTCGTGACCAGCGCGACGCTGGCGGATGTCAGCGGCAGGCCGCTGGGGGGATTGCTCATCGAGCTCCTGAGCGCACCCATCGCACTGGTGGTCGACGCCGTCTCCTATCTGTTCTCCTCGGTCAGCCTGATGGCGATCGACAACCGGGAGCCCGCACCGTCGCGGCCGACCGAGCGGCGAACGCTACGGATGAGCGCCGGCGATATCCGAGAGGGGCTGCGGCTGGTGTTCGGCGATCTCCACCTCCGGGCCCTCGCCGGTCAGGCGGCCACGTTCAACCTGTTCCAGACCGTCATCGTCACCGTCTTCCAGTACTACGCCCTCGCCACGCTGGGACTGGGTCCCTTCCGGCTCGCCGTTGTGCTCACCGCCATGAGCGTCGGCGCGGTCGCCGGATCGTTGTTCGCCGCCCGACTGCCCCGGCTGTTCGGTTTCGGCCGGGCGTTGCTCGTGGCGACGGCTGTCGGGTGTTTCGCGCCTGCCCTGCTGCTCGTCGTCACGGGGTCGGGAAGCGGGTCGGTGATGGTCATGGCCTTGTCGTTCTTCGTCCACGGTGTCGGTCTGGTCGTGACGAACGTCCTGGCGGTCACGTTCCGGCAGTCCGTCACCCCTGCCCACCTGCAGGGACGAATGCACGCCAGTTACCGGCTGCTGAGCTTCGGAGCGATTCCCGCCGGGGCGCTCCTCGGGGGGGCGCTGGGGGGTGCAGTGGGTCTGCGCGCCGCGCTTGCGGTCGGCGTCGTCGGGCTGTGCTGCGCCTTTCTCTGGGTGCGCTGCTCCCCGATCCGCACGCTGCGGGAGCCGCCGAGCGGTCACAGATGTACCAGCGGCTCGTCGTCCGCATCTGATGAGCATGCAGGAGAAGAGACGATCAGCGGAGCTGGATCCAGTGCGAGGAGTGACGACCGGCATGAGTGAAGTGCCTACGCAGGTTGCGGAGATGTCCGAGTCGCGGCGGACCTTGTTGGCTCGCCAGCTGCGACGGACGACGGCGGCCGGGACGGGTCAAGCGGGAGTCCACCGTCGGCCGGCCGGAACGGACCGGGTGCCACTGTCGTTCGCCCAGGAGCAGCTGTGGTTCCTAGCGCAGCTGGCGCCGGAAACCCCCACCTACAACGTCCCGTTCGCCGTGCGCCTGGATGGCCCCTGCGACCGAACCGCGCTGCACCGGGCACTGGATGCGCTGGTGGCCCGCCATGAGAGCCTGCGGACCACCTTCCCCAGCGTCGACGGCTCCCCGTGGCAGGTGATCGGCCCCCCGGCCCCGCTGGAGCTGGGCCTGACCGACCTGACCGGGCTGCCGGCTGAACAGCGTGATACCGAGCTGACGCGGGTGGCAGCCGCGCAGGCCCGGCGCCCCTTCGCACTCGATCGGGGGCCCCTGCTGCGGACCCACCTGGTGCGCCTCGGCGAGACGAGCCACGTGCTGTTGCTGACGGTGCACCACATCGTCTTCGACGGCTGGTCATCCGGGGTGTTCCTACGCGAGCTGGGCGCCCGCTACGACGAGTTCGCCACCGGAGCCGAGGCGGGGCAGGCCGAGCCGGGGCTGCAGTATGCCGACTACGCCATCTGGCAGCGCCGGCAGCTGGAAGGGGGCAGGCTGGCGCGTCTCGTCGACTACTGGACGCACACCCTGGCGGGCGTCCCGACGTTGGAGCTGCCGACCGACCGGCCCCGTCCGGCGATCCAGTCCTTCGCAGGCGCCCATGAATCGCTCGACATCCCCGGGCCTCTGGTGGGTGCGCTCAAGGAGCTGAGCCGCGAGCACGGCGCCACGCTGTTCATGACCCTGCTGACCGGCTTCGCCGTGCTGCTGTCTCGCTACAGCGGCCAGGACGACATCGTGGTCGGCACTCCCGCCGCCAACCGCGGCCGCACCGAGCTCGAGCCGGTCATCGGCTACTTCGTCAACATGCTGGCCATCCGCGTCGACCTGGCTGGGGATCCCAGCTTCATCGAGCTGCTCACCCGGGTCCGACAGGCCACCATGGGCGCCTACGTCCACCAGGACCTGCCGTTCGCCACACTCGTCGACGCGCTGCGCCTCGAGCGGGACCCCAGCCGTTCCCCGCTGTTCCAAACCGGTTTCACCGTGCAGGAGAACCGGGACGACGCATTCTCCTCGACGCTTCGCATCGACGTCGACGACGTTCCCACCGGAACCGCCAAGACCGACCTCAGCCTGTTCGTCTCGGAGTCCCCGGACCGCCTTGGCCTCGGGATGGAGTTCGCCGAGGGTCTGTTCGAGCGGGCGACGGTGCAGCGGATGCTGACGCATCTGCGGGTGCTGTTGGAGGGGGTGACGGCGGACCCGGGGCGGCGGTTGTCGCAGCTGCCGTTGCTCACCCCGCCGGAGCGTCAGCGTCAGCTGGTGACGTGGAATGACACCGCCGCCCCGGCGCCGACCCAGAGTGTGCACGAGCTGTTCGAGGCGCAGGCGGCGGCCAGGCCGGAGGCGACCGCGGCGGTGCTGGCAGGCGAGCGCGTCTCCTACCGGGAGCTCGACCGGCAGGCGAACCAGGTGGCCCGTTATCTGCAGCGCCTCGGGGTGGGCCCTGAGGTGCTGGTGGGGGTGTGCGCGCATCGTTCACTGCGCCGCCTGGCGGGGATCTTGGGGATACTCAAGGCCGGTGGCGCCTATCTGCCGTTGGATCCCGCCTACCCCGTCGAGCGGTTGGCGTTCATGCTGGACGACAGTGCCGTTTCGGTGGTGCTGGCCGAGGCGGCCACGGCAGGTGCGGTGGCGGGTGGGCAGGCGACGGTACTGCGCCTGGACGCCGACTGGCAGGCGATCGCCGCCGGTGACGACACCGCGCTCCCCAGCCGGACAGGTGGGGACAACCTGGCGTATGTGATCTACACATCAGGATCCACCGGCAGGCCGAAGGGGGTGCTGATCGAGCACGGGTCGGTAGCGAACTATGCCGTCTCCGCCGCCCGGGCGCTCGGGGTGGGGCCGGGTGAGCGGGTCCTGCAGTTCGCCTCCCTCAGCTTCGACGCTTCGGTGTTCGAGATGTTCGCCGCGCTGGCCTGCGGGGCCACGGTGTGCTTGGCCGACGAGGACACACTGCGCTCCCCTGCGCGGCTGGCCCAGCTGCTGCGCGAGGGCCGGATCACCGTCACCCTGCTCACGCCTGGGGTGGCGGCTGTGCTGGCGGCCGAGGCCGACACCTTCGCCGACCTGCGGGTCATCGTCATCGGTGGGGAGTCGTTCTCCTCGGAGTTGGTGCGGTCGTGGGCGCGTCCCGGCAGGCGGGTGGTCAATGGTTACGGGCCGACCGAGGCGACGGTGGCCGCGGTCCTGGGAGAGTGCCGGGGGGATGAGCCGTTGCCGCCGATCGGCAGGCCGTTGGCCAACCAGCGGGTCTATGTCCTGGACCGGCATCTCAATCCGGTGCCGGTGGGCGTGCCCGGCCAGCTGTACCTGGGCGGAATGGGCTTGGCCCGGGGCTATGTGAACCGGCCGGAGCTGACCGCCGAGCGGTTCATCCGCAACCCGTTCGGCGACGACCTCGCCGCGGCCGGCTCCCGGCTGTACGCGACCGGCGACCTGGTCCGCTGGCTGCCCGACGGGAACCTGGTGCTCCTGGGCCGGACCGACCATCAGGTCAAGATCCGCGGCTATCGAATCGAGCTGGGCGAGATCGAGACCGT
>JALYQB010000649.1 GCA_030856045.1 Actinomycetota bacterium | reverse complement strand
GCTTCGACACCCCGTTCGGCCCTGCGGTCGTCAGCCACAGCTGCCCGAACGACGGCACCGTCGAGGGCCTGACCTGCCACGACGCGCCCGCATTCAGCGTCCAGTACCACCCGGAGGCCGCGGCGGGTCCCCACGACGCCGCGCCGCTGTTCGACCGATTTTGTGAGCTGATGGAGGGGCAGCGATGACCACGCCGATCACGATCCAGCGTCTTCGCATCCAAAATTACCGGGTGTTGCGCGACGTGCAATTCCGCGACCTCACGCCGCTCACCGTCCTGCTCGGCCCGAACGGTAGCGGTAAATCGACGGTATTCGACGTATTCGCCTTCCTGCACGAAGCGTTCACAACCAACCTCCGCGCGGCGTGGGATCATCGCAATCGCATCCGTGAGCTGCGTAGCCGTGGTGAGAACGGTCCGATCACCATCGAGATCGCCTACCGGCAGACCCCTGGGGAAAGGCTGGTGACCTACCGCCTGGAGCTCGACGAGGAGGACGGCTCGCCCGTCGTCGTAGGTGAGTTGCTGCGCTGGAACACCTCACCGGGGTCCGGACGGCCAAGGGATATCCTCAGGTTCCAACGCGGTGAGGGCTCGTTGTACGATGACACCAGCAACGTCTACACCGATGAGCGGCTCGACACTCCTGATCTGCTGGCGGTAAGCACACTTGGCGGTCTGGCCCGCCACCCGCGGGTGGCCAATCTGCGCCGGTTCATCTCCGGGTGGTACCTCTCTTACCTCAGCGGGGGCACTAGTCGCACCGTCCCCGACGCCGGTCCGCAAGCGAGATTGTCCGAGACCGGGGCGAATCTGCCCAACGTCGTCCAATACCTCAGCGAGCAGCACCCCGCGCGCCTCGCCGAGATGCTGCGCGTCCTCGCAGTCCGCGTACCTCAACTCGAGCGGGTCGACACAGAGTTGCTCGCTGACGGGCGGTTGCTCCTGCGATTCAAGGATGCACCGTTCGATGAGCCTGTCCTCGCGAAGTACGCCTCCGACGGAACCCTCAAATTGCTCGCGTACCTCACCGTGTTGTACGACCCCGCGCCGCCCCCGATCGTGGGCATCGAGGAGCCGGAGAACTTCTTGCACCCAAGATTGCTCAATGTCCTGGCCGAGGAAGCGCGGCTGGCGGCAGGCCGCAGTCAGCTTCTCGTCACCACGCACTCGCCGTACTTCGTAGATGCTCTGCGTCCCAAGGAGTTGTGGGTGCTCTACCGAGATGTCAGGGGTTTCACCCGCACGGTCAGAGCCTCCGACATGGTCCGGGTAGTCGCGCAGGCCGATGCGGGTGGTCTCCTGGGGAGCCTGTGGATGGAGGGCTACTTCGAGGCTGGTGATCCGCTGGTGCGCGGCGGTCGACCGAGGGCACGGGTCGGCGCGTGAACCTGGAGGTACTCGTCGAGGAGCTCTCCGCCGAGCAGGCGCTGCGTGTGTTGCTGCCCCGCATTATCGCGGACGTGGAGTTCGATGTGCGCGTCTTCCAGGGAAAGCCGGATTTACTGAGGAAGCTTCCCGACCGACTCAAGGGCTACGCGCCCTGGATCGGATCGGTTGACACCTGTCTGGTTGTGCTCGTCGACCGGGATGACGACGACTGCCTGTCGCTCAAAGCACAGTTGGAACAGATGGCCGCAGCGGCCGGGCTGTCCACCATCTCGTCGGCGTCCCCAGCGAGGCGGGTCGATGTAGCGAACCGCATCGTGGTGGAGGAGTTCGAGGCCTGGTTCTTCGGCGATGTTCCCGCATTGTGCGCGGCGTATCCGCGCGTGCCGAGCTCGCTAGGGAACCGGGCCAAGTACCGAGATCCCGACGGTATCCGCGGCGGCACGTGGGAAGCACTGGAGTGCGTGCTCCAAGCGTACGGCTACCACAAGGGCGGCCTTGCGAAGGTCACAGCTGCCACCGAGATCGCACAGCACATGGACGTGGACACCAACCGGTCCCGGAGCTTCCAGGTGTTCCGGGATGGACTACGACGACTCGTCGCTGGAGGCGGCAATGCCGCGGAGAGCTGATATCCGGCACGTCATGGTGATCGGCTCCGGGCCGATCGTCATCGGGCAGGCGTGCGAGTTCGACTACTCGGGCACCCAGGCGTGCCGGGTGCTGCGCGAGGAGGGCATCCGGGTCAGCCTCGTGAACTCCAACCCGGCGACGATCATGACCGACCCGGAGTTCGCCGACGCCACCTACATCGAGCCGATCACACCGGAGTACGTCGAGA
>JALYQB010000635.1 GCA_030856045.1 Actinomycetota bacterium | reverse complement strand
GTCAAGGACTACTACGACAGCGGCAACACCGACGGCACCCCGGACGCGGCGCCCGCCGAGTACCACAACCCCGTGCCGATCCGGTTCCTCGCGGTGGAGAAAACGTCGTTCCGCGCCTACGTCATCGGCCCGCCGGCTGACGTGACACGCTGCGTCGAGCTGATCAGCAGCGGGCTGGACGAGCTGGGCATCGGAGGCAAGACGGCGGCCGGTTACGGCTACGGCAGCTCACCCGAGGAGGTGCCCACCTGAGATGCGGCTCTTGCACCTGATCCCGGTCGGGCGCTCACTGCTGGACCAGATCGACCGTGGGACGCTGCCTGCGCTGCAGTCAGCGCTCGCGGTCGACGAGCTACCCGGTTCAGCGGACACGGTCGGCGAGGCACTGCAGCGGGCGACCGGTCAGCATCATGAGCTGGACCTGGACTACCTCGGGCTCACCGGCATGTCACGAGCGACGTCGACTGTCGACTCCAGCATGGCGGCTGAGTGGACGTCGGTCAGCGCCGTTGCCGCCGAGCCCCGCTACGACGCGGTCGACGGCCAGGCATACGTGTTCATCGCCACCGACAGCGACGACGGCCTGCGCGCGGCCACCCTGGTCGCCACGCGGTACCAGCACACCACCATCCGATACCTGCACGAGCCGTTGACGATCGGACCTCTGCTGGTCAAGCTCGGCGACGTGTACGTCTGCCGGATTCCCGATCTCGACCTGGGCGTCAGGCAGCCGACCAGCACCACGTGGCGATCGCTGGGCAGGGTCGGGCGGCTGGTCGCGGACACCGCCAAGCAGACCGGCGGCGGCGAGTGGGACGTCGTCATGCACCTGTCCGGTGGCTACAAGGCCATGATCCCGTACCTGATGGTGCTGGGCGAAGGCGTCCATTCCCGGCTGCGGGATCATGAGCTGGGCCCTCGGCATCGGCCGAAGATCCGAGCGGTCGCCATTCATGATCCGAGTTCCGGAAAAGATCCCGCCAAGCCACGCATCGTCATCGACATTCCGGTCCGCGCGATCGACAGTGAGCTCCTGGCCGACGCCGAGAGGCTGGCTGCGCTGACCCGACCGGACACTGACATCGTCGGCGCCGACGCCCCCAAGGACCTGCTGGGCCTGTTCATCGAGCGGGAGTACGAGCGGTCCTACAAGCTGACGGCCGCCGGCTTGATCATGGTGAACGTGCTGTGACGGTGTTCGAGCGCTACCTGAACGACGTCGTGGCCAGTGCAGATGCGACGGGCGCCCAGGTGGAACTGCCTGAGCACCCGCACCCGCTCATCCAGCCGGGCGACCTCGAGCGCGCCCTGAACAATCCCCGAGCCCTCTTCCCGCCCGAGCAGAGCGAGCCGAGGGAGCAGCTGCGGCTGCTGTGCACGTTCGCGCTCTGGTTGCGGTACAGCCCACCCGGGCACGTGCCCCGGCACCAGGCGTCCCGGGCGGCGCGGCTGCGGTTCGTGGTGTGGACCCTGCCGCCGAGAACAGACTGGCAGGAGTGGCGTTCGCTGACGCTGGAGTGGTCGTGGAGCGGGCCGCCTGGCCCTGACGACTACATCCCGCTGTCGCGGGAGATGGTGCTCGCCGAGGCGCGGGCCGCCCGCGACGACTGGCTGGCCCACCTCAACGGCTGGGAGGACGATCCCTGGCTGGCCGCGCGGCACCAGCGCGACCCCGGCAGGCTCGAATCCGATCTGCGATGGCTCACCACGACCTGGCCCCGACCGCGGCGCGGCAAGCCCGCCTGGCCGAGCGCCCCGGGCTACCTGAATCTGGAACCGGAAGGCGTCCGGGACCGCAGCGCCTACCACCGGGTCGCCACCGACGTGGCCGAGCTGCACTGGCTGCCCCGGGGCTCGCTGCGCTCGGCGTCGGCCGCGCTGCTGCCCGACCGTCCCGTTGCCCGGCTCCTGCCGTGGCTGTTCCCGCTCGCCGCGCTGGTCGTCGTCGGCCTGTTCGCAGGCAGGCTCGTGCCGGCCGCGATGTGGTCCGCGCTGGGCCTGCTGGTGCTGGGCGTCTTCGTGGCCGGGGCGGTGCCGAGCCGCCTGACCGGGCTGACATTGCTCCGGATTCCGGCCGCCGCCGCGGTGGGCCAGGTGGTGCTCCTGAGTTTGACGCCGCGCTGGTGGCTGGCACCGTCGGGGTGGACGGTCGGCGCCGGACTGCTGGTGATCGCCGCCCTCTACCTTGTGCTGGAGTCGCGGCTGCACGGCGCCCAGCGGTGGTGGGCCTATCCGCGTGGGCTGGTCGTCGCGGCCATCGGGGCCTTGTACGCGTTCCTGCTCAGCCTCGTCGTGCTCGCCTTCGTCGCGCCCTCGGTGGCCGAGCGGGGCGAGTGCCTGGCCGGCTGGTGGTCGCAGGACCCCTGGTCAGCGCGAATGCTCGGGCCCGGCTGCGCCAATCTGAACGATGGGCAGGCGGCCGCACCGGCCGGGGTGCTGCTGATGATGACCGGCTGGTCGCTCGCGGTGGGACTGGCGGCGCAGATCCTGTGGGACGACCGTCCGGTGACCGCGCCGCTGGGGCGGCTGCGCAGAGTGCGAGGTTCGACGCCATGAGCTGGACGAGGTTGACGCTGCAGGTGCGCACCCCACTGTTCGGCGGCGATGACCCGTCCTGCGACGACGGTGCCCCAGCCAGGGTGCCCTCCATCCGCGGTGCGCTGCGGTTCTGGTTCCGGGCGGTCGCCGCCGGACACGGCGTGTCCAACCTGGCCGAGTTGTGGAAGGCCGAGG
Organism: Actinomycetota bacterium; assembly: GCA_030856045.1. Classification (GTDB taxonomy): domain Bacteria; phylum Actinomycetota; class Actinomycetes; order Mycobacteriales; family Pseudonocardiaceae; genus JALYQB01. The sequence goes on along the minus strand of JALYQB010000635.1, from coordinate 1,311 downwards.
AGGCCGTCTTCGGCAGCACCCGCACGCCGTCGGCGATCGGGCTACGCGTGCCGAAGCAGCCGACTGCGAGTGGACGCAACAGCAAGCCCGACTGGGCGACCACCGAGAAGCACGGCTTCGACGGGGCGCAGTACCTGCTCGGGCAGGGCTTGTGGGACGGTGACGGGCTGCGGCGTGGTTACGTGCCGCCCGGCGAATCGTTCTTTCTCGATATTCGCTTCGGCCGGGCCGAGCAGGTCAACGCCCGGTTCATGCTGGCCATGTGGGCCTGGTTGACCTATGGCGGCCTGGGCGCCCGCACCCGCCGTGGTTTCGGCCAGCTCGTGTGCACCGCCGTCCGGGGTGACCTCCCGTGTGGCTGGAAGCCGGCAGATCTGCGCCCAACGCAGAATGCCGACGGCTGGCAAGCCCTGGGCCGCTGCGCCGTGCCCGGTGCGCTTCCCGGTAGAGCCGCGCTTGGCTGGGGCGCGCTGCTGCCTGAGGATGCACCGGTCAACGACCTGCCTGAGCTTCCGACGCTCGCTCCTCGCTGGTGGGCTGGGTTCCTGCTTGATGACGAGGCTGACTCGTTGGGCGCCGTCCTGCACATGGCCGGCTTGCGCTGGCGCCGCTTCCGCGCGGCAGACGGCTCTGATTACCTCGAGCCGGAGAAGAAGCCCGGCCCGTCCACTCGCTCCCCGGAGTGGAACAAGGTCATCCACGGCACGGGCGTCCGGTACCCGATCGCCGCGCTCGGGCTGCCCGTCGGCTACTTCTCCCGTTCGCAGGGTCGCAACTTCCCAGCGACGGTGACACCGCATCTTGGTGAGAAGACGCTGCGTCGAGCATCACCGATCTGGCTGCGTCCGGTCCTGCTTCGTGACGGCAGGTGGGGGATGTTCACGCAGGTGTTCATTGCACGGCTGTTGCCCTCGAAGACGGAGCTACGGATCACTGGCGGGGTGAAACGTACCCTTCCGCTGCCGCCGCCTGACGATGTCGAGGACACGTGGGGCCGCTGGATCGCCGGTGATCCCCGGTTACCCGACGACTACGATTTCCGGGAGTGATCGGATGCCCAGTCTCTGGCGCTGTTGTTGGGCGGGGTCGGGCGAGCCGGATCGGAGTGCCGTGCATCGCATGCTGTCCCGGTGGCTGGACAGCGATCATCATGCCCAGCGCAAGCCGTGGTCCTGGGCTGCGCAGTCCTCCGATCGAGACCTGCTCATCGGCCTGCTGGACGACCGGCTCGCCGATCGCCTGCGCAGCGGCGCGGACGCCGCGAACATGCCGGTCCGGCAGGTCGCGGCGGCCGGTTGGTCGGAGCTGCGC
>JALYQB010000619.1 GCA_030856045.1 Actinomycetota bacterium | reverse complement strand
TGAGAAGCTCGCGGCTGTTGCCAGTTACGGCGGGGCAGCGAGGGCGATCATTAACCGGGTTATTGCTGATCTGGCACCGGCTACGCCCGAGGATGGCGAGTGATTGCCGCTCGCTTCACACCTTCGTGATATTGCGAGCAATACCGAGCATTTTGCTTTCCACCTCCTTATCCAGCGACATACCCAAATGTACACTTTGAGCATTCCTGATGTCCAAGGGTGCAGCCGATGCAGGCCGCAGTGCGCCGCCGAGGTCGCCGAGAACACGGACACGGCTCCTGAGTGCCCGACTCGCGTCAGTGCATGTCGATGATCGTTAGCACCCGCTCGACGTGGCGCAGATCTGCTGCATTGCGGGTCGCGAGGGAGAATCCGTGCCGCACGGCGGTGGCGGCGATCAACAGTTCCATCCGGCGCGGCCGAGAGTTGCGTCCGGCCTGCCGCACCACGTTGGCCAACAGCCGCGTCGAACTCGGCCGCGGGCACGAGGCGCCGCCTGCCGCGCGCGTGCCGCTGATGGGTACCGGGTCGGCGACCGGCTGCCCGTGCACGGTGACCGTGAACGACTCGCCCTCGGGGCGACCCGTCGCATGATCACCGCATTGTTGTTGCGCAGCTCGGACCGCTTGATCGTCTCGCTCACACCGCCACCGGGAGGACGAGGCTGCGGGCGGTGAGCATCGCGCTGGGCGGCTGACGACCTGATCGGCGGCCACGCACCCAGGAAATCTGAGCAGCTTGTGACAGTTCGCCACACCGCATGGTGCTTTAGTGGCACACTGCCACTCCATGATGATGCGATCGCCACCATGAGTGAGACCGACCCCGCGACCGCGCGAACGATCCGGGGCATGGGCGAACCAGTCGAAGGGACGTCGCCGTGTCCGAACCTGACGCCGTGCTGCCTGACGCACCGGTCGGGCCATGAACGACAACGACCCACTGGTCCTGCTCATTATCGTGGTCGCCGTCATCCTGGTGGTGCGTTACCTCTGGACGCTGCACCGCTACCCGTTGATCGCCTGCCGCCGGTGCGGGGGCAGCAGCATGCGCACCAAGTGGATCTTCCACCCGCCGTCGCTGTGGTTCCGGAAAGTCGGCGGCCACTGCGGGCTGTGCGGGGGCAAACCGTGGACCGAGCGGCACCCTTAAGATTCAGGCGTCCCGGTGGCGCTGACCCTCCTGCCACCGGTAGAGGTCCCGCAGTAGGGCGATCTCGGCGCCGTGGTGGAGCACCTCGCGGTTGATGTGCAGCACGAGTTCGGCCATCGGGTGCTCGGCCCACGGCCCCTCCGTTGGACCGCATGGCCGCCCGAGCTCGTCGTCGCCGAGCCCGCGCACGCCCGCCGCCCACGCGGCGTACGCCTCGTCGAGCTGAGCGAGCGCACCGGCGGCATCGCCGGGGTAGTCGTGGGTCGCGTAGTCGACCGGTGGGCCGCCGAAGTGGCCGGCGACCCGAGCGCCGAGTACGCCGACGACGAGGTGGCCGATGCGCCAGGCGATCGTAGTGATCGGTGCCGGGTCGGGCTCGGGCACGGCGAAGTCGATCGTGAACTCGCCGCCGCCGACGGCGATCGGCGCGGTGCTGGTGCCCCGAGGGCGCACGTTCCACGCACCGGTTACGGGCTCCCAGCGGTACTCCTCGTCGGTCAGGCCTGCCAGGCGCGGGCGGAGCTGCTGGCGCCAGTGCAAGTCCAGCTGCTCGACCAGCTGGGCGTTCCAGTCGAACCCGGACAACGTGAGAAGCCTCCTCAGGCCGCGGAGCCGCGCACCGGCAGATGCCGTGTGCCAAGGATGCCCCGCGGATAGTGCTGCAGCCCGCCGACACGCGCGACCGCGTCGTGGTCGACGGGCAACGCGCGGAACCGCGCGGTGAGCGCCGTCATCGCCACCCGGGCCTCGAGGCGGGCGAGCGGGGCGCCCAGGCAGAAGTGAATCCCGTGTCCGAACGCCAGTTGTGCCCCGCCGCCGAGGCCGCGGCGGATGTCGAAGCGGTCGGGCTCGGTGTGCGCCCGGGGGTCGCGGTTGGCCGAGAGCAACCCCGGTATGACGATCGCGTCCGCCGGGATCGTCACCCCGGCCACCTCCGCGGAGCGCTGTGTCGCGCGACCGACCTGGGTGAACGGCGAGCGGAACCGCAGCACCTCCTCGATGGCCCCGGGGATCAGACCGGGATCAGCGCGCAGCTCGTCGAACACCCCCGGGTGCTCGTCGAGCGTGCGCACCGCGTTGCCGAGCAGGACGGTCGTCGTGATGTGGCCCGCCAACAGCAGCAGCATCGAGAAGTTCGTGGCCTCCTCGTCGTCCAGGCGTCGGCCGTCGATCTCGGCGATGACCAGCGCGGACATGAGGTCCTCGCGCGGGTGGGCCCGGCGGTCGCGGCAGTGCCCGGCCAGGTAGGCGGTGATGTCGGCCATCGCCGCGTCGATCCGTGGGCCGAGCTCCGGGTCGGTCGGGTCGTCGACCTGCATGGAGAACAGTCCGTCGGCCCACGTGCGGAAGAGCTCGCGGTCGGCGGCGGGCAGGCCGAGCAGCTCGGCGATGACGATCACCGGGAGCGGGAAGGCGAGGGCGTCGACGAGGTCGAACCGCTCGCCGGCCGCGTCGAGGAGCTCGTCGGTGACCGCGGTGATCCGCGGTTCGAGCGCGGCGACCGTGTGCGGGGTGAACGCGGCGCTGACCAGCCGGCGCAGGGCGCGGTGCTCCGGCGGGTCGACCTGGGTCAGCATCCCGCGCCGTACGGGCGCCCCGGCCGGGATGAGCCGGGCCGTGTCGGAGGAGAAGGTCTCGGGGTCGCGGATGACGGCTTCGACGTCGTCGTGGCGGAACACGTGCCAGACGCCGTAGCGGTCCTGCCACACCGGGTGGGTGTCGCGCATCGAGCGCAGCCAGTCCAGCAGGACGGGCTCGTCGTGGTTCGTGGGGGCGATGTCGGTCGATCCGGAGGTGGTGGTCATGACGGGTCCTCCTCGGGCAGCGTGCGGGTGAGGTCGGTCAGGAGGCGCTCGTAGAGCTCGATCACGAGCGGCGCGGCGGCCGCGAGGGTCGCCGGGTCGGGGTCGGCGGCCGGTTCGAAGCCGCGGCGGACCGTGGTGGCCAGGGCGTCGGCCTTGCCCACGAGCGCGGTGTCGGCCGTCGGGAGCAGCAGCCGTTCGATCAGGAAGAAGCCGGTGGTCGTCGCCTGCAGCCGGAACAGCAGGACGGGGTCGTCGACGGGGTCGTCGGCGAGCAAACCGTGGCGGTGCAGCAGCGCCAGGTAGCCCGGCATCATCGCCGCCTTGTCCGCCGCCACCTGCATGCCGACCTTGCTGTCGGTGCCGAGCGCGCCGAGGAGCTCGGTGTCGGCGGTGTAGAACGCCCGGGCCAGCGGCCTGCGCATGACCTGCAGGTACAGCGACCGCATCGTCCGGTGCAGCCGGATCTCCGCCGAGTCGGCCCGCATCGAGGCGAGCTGCTCGACGACGATGCCGGCCGCCTCACGGATGAGCACCGTCGCGAACAGCTCGATCTTGCTCGACCAGTGCAGGTACACCGTGCCCTTGCCGACACCGGCTCGGCGCGCCACGTCGTCAACGGTCACCTTGCGGTATCCGAACGTGAGCAGCAGCTCCCCGGCGGCGTCGAGGATCCGCACGTCCCGACTCATGAAGCCCCCTGACCGATGACCAGGTTTCTCACTGGGTCATAGGTCACATTGGCACCGTAGGCGGTCACGGTCAAGCGCAGGAACGGGCGAGTCACGCAGATGGCGGATGCGCGCCGACGCCCGATCGGGTGCGTTCAGACGAGGCCGCCATCCGCGCGAACGTTCTGCCCGGTGGTCCACCTGTTGTCCGGGTGGATCAACAGGGCAACCAGGTCGGCGATGTCCTCAGGGCGGCCGATGCGGCCGAGTGCGGTCATGGCGGCTGCACCCTCGAGCGCCTCGGGTGGGGCGCCGGCCCGCAGCAGGTCGGTGTCGGTCGGCCCG
>JALYQB010000606.1 GCA_030856045.1 Actinomycetota bacterium | reverse complement strand
CTGCGCCGCAGCCGCTGGTCCGCGGTCACCAGGGGCTCGCCGAGCCGTTCCGCGAGCGCGACGTAGACCATGTCGTACACCGGCCAGTCGTCGTAACGGCGGGCGAGCTCCCACGCCCGCACCCGGTCGCGCTCGTCGTCACGCACCGCGACCGGCAGCCGAGCAGCCAGCACCGCGGCGGAGTCAGCGGCAGCGCCGTCCCACCGCTGCCGTCGGATGCCGGTGAGCAGCGCGTTGTAAACCTCCTCGAACAGCAGCCGTGGGCACGAGAGCTCGGCGCCCTCCGCCGCCCACCGTCTGACGAGCGCCACCACGGGGCCGGACGGATCCTGATCCGGTGCGACCAGGTCGACAGCGACGGACGCGTCAACGACCGGCATGCCTCGACCTCTCGGCGCGGTCGTCCAGCACGAGGTCTGCGGCCGACTCCCGGCGAGCGACGCCGTTGCGGCTCCGCCACGTCGCCACGTCATCGAGCCATTCGGACAGCCCCCGCGCCGGCGCCCCGCGCTGGCCGGGCACGCTGCCTGACGCGGCAGCGTCCACATCGGCCGCAAGCACGACGTAGACATTCCCCCGCTTTCGAGCGGGGAGCCGTCCGGACCAGATCCACCGTCGGACGGTCTCCTCGGCGCGCTGCACGCGCTGGGCCGCCAGCCGCACGGTCAGCTCCTCGCGAGCTGCTGTAGTAGCCATCGTTGTAGTCTACAACACCGTCATCAGGCACTGTCGATGTCGACGAGACGCAGGCCGTCCACCCGCTCGAAATGCTTGCGGTTCCTCGTGGCGAGCGGCAGGTCGTGCCGCAGGCAGATCCCGGCTTGGAGGCAATCCGCCAGCCCGATCCCGGTCCCTCGCTCCTGGAGAGCCGACGCCACCGCCCCGGCACGCAGCGCGGACGCCAGGTCCAGGGGCACCGTCCGCGACCGGAAGAGCCGCAGGATGTCGTCGCGCCGGGCCAGGAAATCCGTGCCGACGCGCAGCTCGAATCCCGTGACGGCAGTGAGCCGCAGCAGACGGTCGACGATCAGCCGGCGCAGGAGGCGTGCGCCAGCGCCGCGTCCGCGGAGGAAGTCGATCACGATATCGGTATCGGCGACTACGAGGCCCGCCACGTCGTCCTCACAGCGGCGATACGGTCCCGCACCTGTCGCTCGTCGTCCTCGTCGAGCGTTCCCTCGAGGCCGAGGAGCACCGCGACCTCGTCGCTCCCGAGGTCGCCCAGGTAGGTGTCGAGGGCTTCCTGCACCAGTTGGGAGAACCCGCGCAGGCCTCGGCGCTGCGCCAGCGCGCTCAAGGCACGGTGCTGCGCATCGCTGATCTCCACGGTCGTCCGCATGCATGCATGCTAGCACGTGTGTAAGTCGAGATCCGGCCGAGGATCTCGCGGAGCAGGGGCAGCGACGTGGCGTGGTTGAGCCGTACGCAGCCGTGGCCGTCGTCGGGCGGGGGGCGGGTGAATGTGTGGCCCGGGTTGAGCGGCGTCGAGCACCGCGGGCAGTACGTCCGCCGCGTAGCGCGTCCACTTCATCGTGCGCCGCGAGCGAAGGGCGGTGACGTCGAGTGCGTCGAAATCCACCGTGAGTGTTTACCAGCGCCCCGGCTCGCAATACCACTCACGACGGTAGGCTGCGCCGCCGTGCTGGTGCTGCTCCCACCCTCGGAGACGAAGGCCGCCGGTGGGGACGGTCCGCCGCTGCGCCTGGGTGCGCTGTCGCATCGTGACCTCACGCTGACCCGGCGCACACTCGTCGACGAACTGGTCGCGCTGGCCACGGATGTGCCCGCCGCGCTGGCCGCGCTGGGGCTCTCCCCACGGCAGACGGCGGAGGTCGCGCGCAACGCGGAGCTACCCGACGCGCCCACGCTCCCCGCCCTACGGCGCTACACCGGGGTGCTCTACGACGCGCTCGACGTGCCGTCGCTGCGCCGCGGTGAACGCGCCCGCGCCGGCGCGCGGCTCGCGGTGGCGTCTGCGCTGTTCGGCCTGCTCGGCGGCGATGACCCGGTACCCGCGTACCGGCTCTCCGCGGGGTCGACGCTGCCGGGTCTCGGCACGGTGCGCTCGGTGTGGCGGCCGGTGCTCACGCCCCTGCTGGCGGGAGTGGACACGTTGGTCGTGGACCTGCGCTCGACGCCGTACGCCGCGCTCGCCCCGGTACCGGGTGCGGTGACCGTGCGGGTGCTGACGGAGCACTCGCGCGCCACCGTCAGCCACTGCAACAAGGCGCACAAGGGACGGCTCGCGCGGCTACTCGCGTGCGCGCCCCGTGAGCCCACGACCGTCGAGGGCGCCGCACGGATCGCCCGCCGGGGTGGCCTGTCGGTGGAGCGCTCCGGCGACCACGCCCTCGACGTGCTGGCCCCATAGCACCCGGAACCGCCACATGGCTCCTTGTGGCGCTTCGGGGTAAACCGGTTGCGCGTCCGACGCCGCTGCCGGGATGATCGGCGACGGTGCCCGGGGACGACCCGGGCGGAGGCGGAAGGAGGTGGACGGACATGGCTGCCACGCGTGCGTCGCAGGCCCTGACCCCGCACCCCCGCCACCCCGCCGGCTGAGAGCTCCGCAGGTGGCGACCCCACCCGAGGAGATCCACCGTGCACGAACCCGTCCGCATGCGCCGCCGTCCGCGCTTCGACGACGAGGAACCCCGCCGCCCCCGGTCGAGACCGGTCGACGACCGCGACGTGGACGCCCCACCGGCCGGTGAGCGCTGGTCCACCTGGTCCACCGGCGCCGCGAGCCTCCGCGGCCCCGCGCCGCACCCGACGTGGCTGGTCACCGAGACCGCCGCGGTCGACACCGACCTCGGCGTCCTCAAGACCGGCAAGGAGGCAGACGTCCACCTCGTGGAGCGCGGCGTCCCCGGCACGGACCGCAGCTGCCTGCTCGCCGCGAAACGCTACCGCTCCAGCGAGCACCGGATGTTCCACCGCGACACCGCCTACACCGAGGGCCGCCGCGTCCGGCGCTCCCGCGAGACCAGGGCGATGGCGAACCGCACCGCCTTCGGCCGCGACCTGCTCGCCGGTCAGTGGGCCGCCGCAGAGTTCGCCGCGCTCGTCCGGCTGTGGCGCCTCGGCGCCCCGGTGCCGTACCCGGTGCAGCTCGTCGGCACTGAGGTGCTGCTCGAGTACCTCGCCGAGCCCGACGGCGAGGCCGCGCCCCGGCTCGCACAGTTGCGGCCCGAGCCGACGCAGCTGCGAGGCCTGTGGGACGAACTGGTCGACGCCCTGCTCATCCTCGCGAACGAGGGCCTCGCGCACGGTGACCTCTCGCCGTTCAACCTGCTCGTGCACCGCAACCGGTTGATGCTCATCGACCTGCCGCAGGTCGTCGACGTGGTGGCCAACCCGCAGGGACCGGCGTTCCTGGCCCGCGACGTCCGGACGGTCGCCACCTGGTTCGCCGCCCGCGGGCTCCCGCCGGAGGTGGCCGACGCCGAGGCGCTCGAAGCGCTGCTGCGGTCGGCAGCGCTCCGTGTGCTGACCCGGCCCGCACACCCGTACCCCGAGCCCTGATCGACGCTGCCCGACGGCTGTACCACCATGTCCCGTGAGGCACACCGTATGAGGAGAAGCCCATGACCGCTCCCATCGCCAGGCTGGACATGGACACCCGGTCCCCGGAGTCCGAACCGAGCCGCACCGACCGCCTCGACCTGTACCAGGTCGGGAGTGAGGACCTGACGCGTTACGCCGCGCTGATCGTGCCGGCGATGGCCGACCAGGAGCACCTGGCGCGGCATCGCGACGTCATCCGCGACTACCTGGACGCCGGCGGCGTCGTCGTGTTCGGCGGCCACCTGCACCGCGACTGGCTGCCCGGCGCCGCCCCGTTCGTGCCGCTGTCACCGCCCTCGTTGCGAGGCTACCGCGTGGCGGAGATCGCGCAGCACCCGATCTTCGACGGCGTCGAGGCCGATGACCTGACGTTCCGGCGCGGCGTCGCCGGGTTCTTCGCGCGTGGCCACCACCCGGTGCCCGACGGCGCCGAGGTGCTCGTGCGGCTGGCCGGGGGCGAGGCGGCCACCTACGTCGACCGGGTGTCCACCGGCGGCACGATCCTGGTGCAGGCCAGCTGCGACCTGCTCGGGTACGCGGGCAGCGCGGGCGGCACGGCACAGCGGATCCCGGACCAGCTGCTGGGCTGGCTGCGCGCCGCGTCCCGGGTCCGGCCCGGAGCCACGCCCCGGCGGACGGCCACCGCGGAGCCCCTTACGTCGCTGCAGCGCGGCGGGCTGGCCGCGGTCTACGGCGGCTCCGCACCGCACCACCGGGCGGTGACCACGCCGAAGTACGCCCGTCACCTCACCGGCGGCACCGTCTACCTCCCCGAACTGTCCGACACCGACCTCACCGGCCTCGGCGGCCTCGTGATCCCGGAGCGGATGCACCACGGCCTGCTGGAGGCCGGCGCCCGGCGGGTGCTGGACCTGCTCGACGCGGGCGGTATCGTGATCACCTTCTCGGGCGGGGAACCGCTGCCGGACTTCCTGCCCGGCGTGCGCTGGGAGCACCGGCCCACCAACTACTGGTGGTGGCTCGAACCGGCCGCCGAGCTGGGTCTGCGGACCCCGGACCCGGACCACCCGCTGTTCCGCCACCTCGAGCTGCGGGACTGCACATGGCACTACCACGGGATCCTCAGCCCGCCGGAGGGCGCCGAGGTGCTCGTCGAGCTCCCCGACGGGGAGGCGCTGCTCTACCTCGACCGCGTGTCCACCGCCGGCACGCTCATCGTCTCCACGCTCGACCCGCTCAGCCACTACGGCAGCCACTTCATGCCCGCGACCGAGCGATTCCTCGACGGGTTCCTCCCCTGGGCGTCCGGGACGCTACTGGCGCTCCGCGCCCCGTGAGTGGCGTTGCGAGCTATGACTC
>JALYQB010000595.1 GCA_030856045.1 Actinomycetota bacterium | reverse complement strand
CTGCCCGCTCCCCCGCTCGCGCTGACCCGGGCGGTCGCGATCGCCGCAGTCATCACCCAGGGCGGCATCGCCGTCACGGGCTCGATCGTGCGGGTCACCGGGTCGGGACTCGGGTGCCCGACGTGGCCGCAGTGCTTCCCCGGCAGCCTGACCCCCGTGCCGCACGCCGAGATCGACGCGCTCACGCAGTGGATCGAGTTCGGCAACCGGTTGCTCACCGGGCTGGTGGGCATCGTCGGCGTCGCGTGCCTGGTCCTGGCGCTGCTGATCCGCCCGCGGTGCCGCCGCCTCGTGCTGCTCGCCGCCTCGATGCCGGTCGGGGTCGGCGTGCAGGCCGCGCTCGGCGGCGTCATCGTGCGCAACCAGCTCGTGTGGTGGTCCGTCGCGGCGCACTTCCTGATCTCGATGGTGCTCGTGTGGCTCGCGATGCTTCTCGTCGCGGCGTTCGGCGAGGGCGGCGCGTCGTTGCACCTGCGCGCGCCCGCGGCGCTGCGCGGGCTGCTCGCCACGGCGACCGCGGTGCTCGGCGCGCTGCTGGCCGCGGGCACCCTCGTCACCGCGGCCGGACCGCACGCGGGCGACGCCGCGACGCCCCGGCTGGACGTCGACATCCCCCTCCTCGCCCAGGTGCACGCCGACCTGCTGTTCGGCTTCCTGGGCCTGCTCGTCGGGCTGGGCTTCGCGTTCCGCGCGGTAGGCGTCGGCCGGGCGGTGTGGGGTCGGTTCACGGTGCTGCTGGCGGTCGTGCTGGCGCAGGGGACGCTCGGCGTCGTCCAGTACGCCACCGGCGTCCCCGAGGTCCTGGTCGCGCTGCACGTGCTGGGCGCTGCCGCGGTGGTCGCGGCGACGGCGGCGCTGTGGACCGGGCTGCGAGTGCCGGTCACGCAGCTCGCGATGGCGAGGGGCGCGGGCAAGCTGCTGCTGCCCCGCTGACCGGTCGCGAGCACCGCTCCATGCCGTATGCGCAACCGGGCTGTGACATCCTGTGTCCGATGCCAGCCCCGACACGCGTGCGCGAGGTCGGAGCCAGTCGTGCCGCAGCGGAGCGCTTCGCCCTCCTGGTCGCTGCGTCGTTGCGGCTGCTGCCACCCCCGATCCGCCGCGCGGTGCCCGCCGACATGGTCGGGTACGTGGCCCTGGGCCTCGTCACGTTCGCGGTGGACCTCGCGCTGCTCGTGATGTTCGACCGGCTCACGCCGGTGCCGCTCGCGGTCGCCGTCGTCATCTCGGACGTGCTGGCGTGGGGGTTGCACTTCCAGCTCAACCGCACGCTCAACTTCCGGTCACAGGCTGCGGTGGGGCCCGAGGCGATGCGCTACGGGCTGCTCGTCGTCGCTTGCCTCGGCCTCAGCGCAGGCATCACGACGGCGGCGGCAGCCCTCGGCGTGGGCGTCGCGGTGTCGCGGATCGCGGCCGGCGGCATCCTCGCGCTGTTCGGCTACGCGGCGTGCCGCTGGTGGGTGTTCCGTTGCCACCACCCTCGCTACAGGAAGGGCCAGCCCAGCGGCGCGAGGCCGACCACGGCGTCCACCGCGATCGCCACGAACACCAGCGCGAGGTAGGTGTTCGAGAGGTGGAAGAGCCGCATCGGACTCGTCTCCTCCCCGCGGCGCGTGGCGTTGTCGAGGCGGTGAGCCGTCGCGAGGAACCAGCCCCCGGCCAACACCGCCGTCGCCGCGTAGATCCAGCTGGTGGCCGGGGCGAGCAGCAGGCTCCAGGCCACCATCAGCCAGCTGAACACCACGATCCGGCGGGAGACGAACGCCGGCTCAGCCACAGCCGGAAGCATCGGCACACCCACCCGCCGGTAGTCGTCGCGGAACTTCATCGCGAGCGCCCAGGTGTGAGGCGGGGTCCAGAAGAAGACCACCCCGAACATGACCCACGCCGGCCAGCCGACAGTACCGGTGACCGCGGACCAGCCGATGACGACCGGCATGCAGCCGGCGGCACCACCCCAGATGATGTTCTGCGCCGTCCGCCGCTTGAGCAGCAGCGTGTAGACGAAGACGTAGAACAGGATCGTGGCGACGGCCAGCGCCGCGGAGAGCAGGTTCGCCGTCGCCCACAGCCAGCCGAACGCGGCCACGCCCAGCCCGACGCCGAACACCAGCGCGTGCCGTACCGGAACCGAGCGGGTCACCAGCGGCCGGGCGCTCGTCCGCTTCATCTGTGCGTCGATGTCGGCATCGGCCACACAGTTCAGCGCGTTGGCGCTGCCCGCCGCCATGGTGCCGCCGATCAGCGTCGCGGCGATCAACCACGGGGACGTGACGCCGCGCCCGGCGAGCAGCATCGCCGGAATGGTGGTGACGAGCAGCAACTCGATGACGCGGGGCTTGGTGAGCGCGATGTAGCCACGCACGGCGGCGAGCGGATCGCGGTGCCGCGCGGTGCCGACGATGGTCGTGGACCGGGTCACCGCGCACCCGGGAAGCGGCGCGCTGCAGTCACCGTGGCTCCTCGTTCGTTCGCTGGACCATCCCGGGCGGGCCGGGATGTGCCGCCGGCGTGGTGGGCCGGTCCTCACCAGGGTCCTCCCCCGCCGGAGGGGTCCGAGACCGGTGAGTGCATGCCACCGTTGCCGCCCGGGTACTGCTCTCGGATGGTAGCCGCGAGCCACCCCCCGTTCCGCGCTGGGGCGGCCCGGCAGCCGAGATCACCGGACCTATCCGGCCGCACTAGGGTGGGCGCTGGACCAGGAACGGCCCGCCTGCCCGCACCGAGGAGACCAGGAGCGTGTGTCCGTGTCCGTGACCGAAGACCTCAGCCAGCGCACCGCTACCCAGCTGCCCGACGACTGGACCGACCTCGACAGCCGCGTCGTCGACACCATCCGGGTGCTCGCCGCCGACGCCGTGCAGAAATGCGGCAGCGGCCACCCCGGTACCGCGATGAGCCTCGCGCCGCTCGCCTACACGCTGTTCCAGCGCGTCATGCGCCACGACCCGAGCGACGCCGACTGGATCGGCCGCGATCGGTTCGTGCTCTCCTGCGGCCACGCCAGCCTCACGCTCTACCTGCAGCTGTACCTCTGCGGCTACGGCCTGGAGCTCGACGACATCGCGTCGCTGCGCACCTGGGGCTCGAAGACCCCTGGTCACCCCGAGCACCGGCACACGCCCGGTGTCGAGATCACCACCGGACCGCTCGGCCAGGGGCTGGCCGCCGCGGTAGGCATGGCGATGGCCGCGCGGCGCGAGCGTGGGCTGTTCGACCCCGATGCCACGACCGGCGAGAGCCCCTTCGACCACGACATCTTCGTGATCGCCTCCGACGGTGACATCGAGGAGGGCGTGACCTCCGAGGCCTCGTCGATCGCCGGGCACCAGCAGCTGGGCAACCTCACGGTCGTCTACGACGACAACATGATCTCCATCGAGGACGACACCACGATCGCGCTGTCCGAGGACGTCGCGAAGCGCTACGAGGCATACGGCTGGCACGTGCAGGTGGTGGAGAGCGGCGAGGACGTCACCGGCATCCTCGCCGCGCTGCGGGCGGCGAAGGCCGAGACCGCCCGGCCGTCCTTCGTGCAGCTGCGCACGATCATCGGCTACCCGGCGCCGAACAAGATGAACACCGGCAAGGCCCACGGTTCCGCACTCGGCGACGACGAGGTGGCCGAGGTCAAGCGGATCCTCGGCTTCGACCCGGAGAAGTCGTTCCAGATCGAGGACGACGTGCTCGCGCACGCACGGCAGGTGGTGCAGCGCGGCGAGCAGGCCAAGGCGCAGTGGCAGGGGAGCTTCGACGACTGGGCCCGGCGTGAGCCGGACCGCAAGGCCTTGCTGGACCGGATGCTGGGACGCACCCTGCCGGACGGGTGGGCCGACGCGTTACCCACGTTCGAGCCCGACGCGAAGGGGATGGCGACCCGCAAGGCATCCGGCCAGGTGCTCGGTGCGCTGGCCCCGGTGCTGCCCGAGCTGTGGGGCGGTTCGGCCGACCTCGCCGAGAGCAACAACACCACCATGGAGGGCGAGGGGTCCTTCGGTCCGGAATCCATCTCGACCAAGATGTTCTCCGCGCAACCCTACGGCCGCACCCTGCACTTCGGAGTTCGTGAGCACGCGATGGCCGCGATCCTGAACGGGATCGCGCTGCACGGCCCGACCCGGCCCTACGGGGGGACCTTCCTCATCTTCAGCGACTACATGCGGCCGGCAGTGCGGTTGGCTGCGCTGATGAAGTCCACGGTGGTCTATGTGTGGACGCACGACTCCATCGGGCTGGGCGAGGACGGGCCGACCCACCAGCCGGTGGAGCACCTCGCGTCGCTGCGGGCCATGCCGGGCCTGTC
>JALYQB010000588.1 GCA_030856045.1 Actinomycetota bacterium | reverse complement strand
GCAGCCGAAACGCGCGCACCGTGGCGACGACCACGCTGCGGTAGCGGCGCAGGATTTCCTCCCATGCCACCGGGTCGTTCTCACCGGCCCGCTGGAGCAGCTCAGCGGCCTCCAGCGCGGTGGCGGGGGCACAGCGGGTCGCGGCGGTGCGCGACATCGCCGCGGGTGGTGAAGACCTCCTCGACGACGTGACCACTGCGTCGCCGTGGTCCGAGCGCCGTGGGGCGGCTCGGGTTGGTGTCGTGCTGAGACCTGACATCGACAGCTCCCCAGTGGTGTACAACCTGGTATACATTGGTAGCTAGCCATAACGATGTACTTGGCCATGTACGGTGTCAAGAGATTTGCCGAAGCCGTCCACGATGTAGGTAACCTGTACACTGTACGTGTGCTGCTCGGATGGGCGGCGCCAGGAAAGGATCACCCGTGACCAACGAGCCGAGCACCTCTCGAGCCCGCGCCATCCGGCCCACCTGGGTCGGGGTCGACCCAAGCCAGGACGAGGCGCCGCGGCCACCACTGACCCGGCCCCGGGTCGTGCGCACCGCCCTGCGCCTGGTCGACGAGCACGGCCTGCCGGCGTTGACCATGCGAGCGCTGGCCACCGACCTACAGGTCTCTCCGATGGCCCTGTACAACCACGTGCGCGACAAGGAGGAGCTGGTCGACCTCATGGTCGACCTCGTGCTCGGCGAGGTCGAGCTCTCCACCACCGCGGGGGACTCGGTGAGTCAGCTGCGAGCGATGGTGCACAGCTATCACCAGGTGTTGACCGCACACCCCGGCCTGGCCCGGGTCTACGGTTCGCAGGTGAGGATCGGCCCCAACGGCCTGCGGATCATGGAGCGGGGGTTCGGGCTCCTGCTCGACGCCGGCTTCTCCCCGCGGGAGGCCGCCGACGCCTTCTTCGCCCTGTACACCTACACCGTCGGCTTCCATCTGATCGGCAGCGTCGACCCCGACTACTCGGCACTGCCACCCGAGCAGACTCCCTCCATCCTGGCCGTCACCCCCTACCTCAGCGGCGTGCACCAGCGGGGACGGTTCGAATACGGCCTCGACACCCTGCTCACCGGTCTCCGGACCGGCCACCCGGCCCCCTGACGCCCCACCTGGTCCGGGGCTCGCAGCTCCCACAAAAGTCGGTGTATCAGCGCCCCTCGGCGCGGCCTCTGTTCAACGGGGCCGCACGACGACGCTGTCGGTCGGCCACCGCGCCCGGCAGCCGACCGACACCCCAGGGGTAGATCATGTCCAGCCTGGACCTGCAGCCAGCCGCCCTTCATCCCCCGGCAGCTCCCGTGGTCACGCGGGATACCGCTGGCCGCGCAGTCTCCCCGAAAGTCCACTGGGCGGCGGTCGCCGGCGCCCTGGCAACCATCATATGGACGGTGGTCGCCACCCTTGCGCCCAGCGTTTTCAACGCCGCGAGTATCGCCAGCCTGACCGGTGCGACGGCGACGGTCCTGGCCTTCCTGGGCGGTTTCTTCGCCCAGGACCACCTCCGCCACCAGCCCTAGCAGCCCGGTGCGGCGGCGCACCGGCGGCGTGCCACGAAGTCAGTCACCGGGTCGATGTATCACAGGGCCAGGCGCGGGACTCGGAGAAGTGGGCCGCCACACCGCACCCGCTCCCACGGAGCACCTGCGGGCGAAGTCCAGCAGGGCGGAACGCCACACGAGTGTAGGAGGACGTATGAGCGAACAACCGCAGAACCAACCGGTCCAGAATCCGCTGACCCTGGTGATGAAGGCGAAGTCCCCGCAGGACTACACGATGCTGCGCCAGACCGTGGAACATCTCCAGGCCTTACCACCGGAGCAGAACCCGATCATCGCCGCGCTCGACAAGCTCGCCAGCGTGCACTTCGCCCGGTTCGTGTTCCTGGACCCCGACCAGCTCGCGGTGATCACCACGTATGATGGTGACTTCGACCATTACATCAACGGGTTCGTCAACGAGCTCGGCGAGGTGTTCGACGGCCTCCTCGCGCACGTCGCGGACGCGCCGCCGACACCGGTGCGGACCCACCGCCATGAGTTCCTCGAGTTCATCCGTGCCCGGGACCTGCGGTGTGTGGGGACGTTCTATAGCGCCTATCCCACCAGCACCGTGCTCGACATCCTCGATGCGGTCGCCGTCCCACACTGAATTCCGACGCGAGGGGTCCAGCGCGATGGTTGACGTCGACCTGGCGGATGTGCAAGGTCTGATCCTGCGTGGCTACACCATGCCGGTCGCCCGCCATATCGGCCTGACGGTGCGCGAGGCGGGCGCCGCCCGCGGTTTCCTGGCCGCGCTGGCGGGCGGCGACCCGGCCGTTCCCGCCGTCACCACCGCCGAGGCGTGGGCGGCGAAACCGGACTGTTGTGTCAACCTGGGCATCACCTTCCCGGGGCTGGCGGCGCTGCAGGTGCCGCCGCAGGTCCTGGCCGGCTTCCCGACGGAGTACGCCGAGGGCGCCGCGGCGCGTGCGGAGCTGGTGGGTGACCTCGGCGCCAGCGCCCCTGATCGCTGGTTGCCGTGGCTGGCGGGGCCGGGACCGCACCTGCTGCTGTCGCTGTTCGCCCAGTCACCCGAGGCACTGGAATCGACGACCAAGACACTGGAGCAGGCCTGGTTGCCGGGCTGGGCCGAGCTGGGTCGCCACGACGGGAGCGCGCTGCCCGACAACACCGCGCACTTCGGCTACCGCGACGGCCTCTCCCAGCCCACCATCGCCGACGTCCCCCCGGCCGGGCTGCCCGACCAACTGCCACGGCCACCGGTGGGCGAGTTCCTGCTCGGCTATCCCAGCCAGCACGTCGACTTCACCTACCCGGTGCCGGAGCCACCGCAGCTGGGGACCAACGGCAGCTTCGCCGCCTTCCGCGTGCTCGCCCAGGACGTCGACGGGTTCGCGGAGTTCCTCGCCCGGCAGGCATCCCGGACCGGGATGTCGGAGGAGCTCATCGCGGCGAAGTTGTGTGGGCGCTGGCGCAACGGCACGCCGCTGGTCCTCTCCCCCGACACCGACTCACCCGATCCGCCGATCCTGCCCGACGCGCTCAACGACTTCGACTACGTGGGGGAATACGACGACGAGAAGGGTTACCGCTGCCCGGCCGGATCGCACATCCGCCGGATGTACCCGCGCGGGCAGCGCGTCGCCAATGACAGCGCCCATCTGCATCGCATCGTCCGCCGCGGCATCCCCTACGGGCCGCCCTACGACCCGGCGAACCCGCGGGACGGCCGGGAACGCGGTCTGCTCGGACTGTTCATCGGCGTCAGCCTGCACGAGCAGTTCGAGTTCCTCATGTCCCAATGGGCCAACGACGGAACCTTCGCCGCCGGCCTCGGCCGGACCAAGGATCCCCTGCTCGGCGATCACCCCGACGGGGAGGGAAGCTTCGTGATACCACGCCCAGAGGGCCAGCTGGTCCTCGACGGTTTCTCCCGTTTCATCACCACCCGCGGCGGCGCTTACCTCTTCCTGCCCAGCATCTCCGGGATCCGCTATCTGGCAGAGCTCGCCCCGCGGCCATGACCCGGAGACCACGATGACCCGGAGACTGCGATGACCGAGCCGCAGGAGAACAGGGGCGACTACGAGCTCCACCGGCCCACGATGCGCAGTGAGGTCATCGCCGACGCCCTGGTCGATCCGGAGGTCCGTGCCAGGTTCGGCTGGCCGCCGGGCGAAGCGGCTCCGCTGCCCGTCGTCCTCGAGCTCAACGTGCGCCACCGGGCAGGGTTGTCCGCGGCCGCCGATGCGCTCACGGCCCTCTGGAAAGCCGACTGGCCGGACCATGAGCGGGTCGCCGAGATCTACGTTCGCGCTGATCTCTCGCTCGAGCAGGTGCGCACACTCGTGCAAGCCGACATGCGCGAGCACCCGGAGCAGGCCGACCGCGCCATCTACCGCGCCTGGCCCGACTTCCCGGTCCGGCCTCTCATCGACGCCTCGGTCAGTACGGTGAAGGCCGACGCGGCCCGCCGGTCCTACGACGCAGCGGGTCGCGACGTCGTCTGGGCCGTGGTCGACTCCGGCATCGAGCAGCGACATCCGCATTTTCAGGCGCACGAGAACCTGGCAGGCGAGGTGGCCGAGCTGCATCGGGACTTCACCGTCGCCGGGACGCCGGTAGTCGGCGGTGCGCTCACCGACGACTTCGGTCATGGCACGCACGTCGCCGGCATCATCGCCGGAGGGCTCGTCGACCGGATCGACCCGGCCGGCCCACCACCGCCGGTCCCGCGCGTCGTCGAGTGCGTCCAGAGTCCCGTCGATGACAACCGGGTGGACACCCGGACGCGGGAGGTGTTCCCGCCCGCGCGGCTGTCCGGCATCGCTCCGAACGCCAAGCTGGTCAGCCTCAAGGTGCTCGACGCCCAGGGCCGTGGCGGCTCGATGAACGTCATCCGCGCCCTGGAGTACGTCCGCCGGGAGATCAATGGCCAGAGCAAGATCATGCGGGTGCACGGGGTGAACCTCTCCGTCGGCTACGAGTTCGACGCCAAGTGGTTCGCCTGCGGGCAGAGCCCGCTGTGCGTCGAGGTGGACAGGTTGGTGCGCTCCGGTGTGGTCGTCGTCATCGCGGCAGGCAACACCGGCTACGGCACGGTCGGCGCGCAGCAGCGGCGCACCAACGTCGGGCTGACGATGACGATCAACGACCCCGGCAACGCGCAGCTGGCGATCACGGTGGGGTCGACCCACCGGGACATGCCGCACACCTACGGCGTCTCGTACTTCTCGTCGAAGGGCCCGACCGGGGACGGCCGGCGCAAGCCCGACCTCGTGGCACCCGGCGAGCGCATCACGTCGTGCGCGGCCGGTGCGCAGCTCACCGCGGTCGCAGGCACCCCGGGGGACGCGGTGTACGTCGAGGACAGCGGGACCAGCATGGCCTCGCCGCACGTGTCCGGCGTGATCGCGGCGTTCCTGTCGATCCGGCGGGAGTTCATCGGCCGGCCGGAGGAGATCAAGCGGATCTTCGCCGAGACGGCGACCACGCTGGGGCGCGAAGCGTACTTCCAGGGGGCCGGGTTGGTCGACCTCATGCGGGCCATCCAGTCCGTGTGAGGCGAGGAGATGAGGAGCGACATGGACCACATCGGAGGTTGGGCGCACTGGGAGGTCGTCTTCGACAAGGACGGCGATGTCGAGGCCGGAGCGAGGTCGACGCTGCTCGCCGAGGTGGCGGGCGAGTCACTCAGCGACCTCATCGTCTTCAGCCATGGCTGGAACAACAGCGTCTCCGGCGCGCGCGCCTTCTACCGGCGTTTCCTCGGCCTGCTGCCCGGCCTCGCCCGTCCCGGCTCGACGGCCGAGGTCGGCACGCTCGGTGTCTTCTGGCCATCGATGCGCTGGTCCGACGAGCCGATCCCCGATGTCCCGGGCATGGGCGGCGCCGCTGCGCTCGCGCCCGACGGTACGGAGGTGCCGGGCGAGGTGTTCGGCGCTGCCTACGACCCGGCCCAGCAAGCGCTGCTCGACCAGCTGATGGACCTGCTGCGCACCCAGCCGCGCGAGCAGGGGGAGCTGGAGCGCTTCCACCTGCTGCTCGGGGAGCTCGTGGCGAGCGAGCCTGCCGACATCGCGCCGGAGGACGCCGGGGTGCCGGAGATGCTGACCGACGACGCGCGCAGCGTGGCGGAGCGTTACGCCTC
>JALYQB010000568.1 GCA_030856045.1 Actinomycetota bacterium | reverse complement strand
GATCGCCAGTGAGATGTTGTACGGCTCGTACCAGTCGGGGTCGCCGCCGATGCGCCGCAGTGCCGGAGGTCTCGTCTCATCGGTTGCCATGCGAACAGCCTCTGCGGTACAAGCGATCCTGACAAGTACGGTCATGCTTGCGCCGTCGCGACGGTTCGTATAGCGAAGAGGTGGGCGGCGCGGTCGAGCGCGTGTCGTGGACACCCCGAGTACTGCACCATCGAGACGGCGATGGAGGTCGTCGGCCGCACGTGGAAGTCCACGACCCTGAAACATCTCTTGGCCGACGCTCAGCGGATTCGCCGAGCTGAGCTGGGCCATGCCGAGCATCACGCCGCGGCTGCGGCGGCTGCGGGACCTCACCCGCAGCAGGCCAGGCCATCCGGGGACTCAACAGCTGCAGATCTTCGATCGCCAACCGCTCTTCAACGGATTGCCGTCATATGATCGTCATTCCCGTGTCCACTCTCGAATCTTGTTGTCCCAGGTTCCGATATCGATCTCGCTGCTGAGAACGGGGTCCAGGAGGTCCGCTGCGACAGCGTGCGCGGCGGCGAGGCCGGTGGGGATCCCGACCGCGCGGGCCAGCTCGCCGAACGTGACGCCCCAGCCCTTCGGGGGTGCGGGCAGCGCGTCCGGCACCGGGTGCATGCCACGGGCGGTGAAGGTCGTCGTGATCGCACTCCACAGGGTGGTGGCGTCGAGGGCGGCGAGCTCGGTGATCAGGACGAGGTCCTTGGTGCGACTGCTGGGGCGGTCGCCCTCGTAGGTGCGGGTGTAGGCGTGCAGCTTCTCGGCTACCTGTGTCTCCAGCGGGATCGCGGGCACAGTGACGGGAGCCAGCCCGGCGAATGCGAGCAGATCCGGGGTGGTGAGCAGGTCGATGACCTCCGTTCGGCTTGTGCGGAAACCGACGTCGAGGAGGAAGGTCTCGAACTGCCGGCCGGCTAGCGATGTGGAGACCCGGTAGCGGCAGCTACCACCGAGGCGATCGGCCGGTGTGCCGGCACGTTCGACGCGGAAGCCGAAGAAGTCTCCGGAGTCATGTTCGGCGGCATCGAGGAGGGTATCGAGGAACTCGCCCTCGGCATCGCACCAGTCGAGGTCGACGTCCTTGGTCGCGCGGGCCCGCTCGGTCAGGCGCAGATCGAGCGCGAAACCGCCCTTGAGCAGCCACCGGTCCGCGGCGACCGCGGTGAGCCGAGCCAGGAGGCGATCGAAAGCCACGCGCTTGCGGTCGCGGGCGAGCCGGGCCCCATCACCGGACGCGTGCTCCTTGAGCCGCCGCTCGAGGGCATGGCGGAACGACGCTGCGTCGCGGTACTTCATGCGGTGGCGCCGGTCAGGATCTGTTCCACGAATCGGCGGACCCGACCCGATCGCTCGGCTGCTGCCTGCCTCAGGCGCCGAGGGGTGGTCAGTCCCCGCTCGATCGCTTGGCGCGCGGCCAATTCGACTTGCTCCGGTGCGGTGCCCGCCTGTAGGGAGTCCACGATGCTGCGCTCCACGGTGGCCGTCGGCAAGCCGTGCACGGTGCGAACTTCAGAAGGACTAGGCGGTCGCTCGAATGTATGCAAACGGACGCCTGGTCGCGCCCGTTGCCCGCGCTGGGCCCGTGGCAGGGACAGATGCACCGCCAACGGAATCACGTCGGAGAGCTCGTGCAGCTCCAATGCGCTCTCGTGCGAGACGACGGCTTCAGCCTCCCGCAGCGGCAGCCAGGCTGCCACCACGTGCTCGTGCGCACTGGTGGGAAAGTGCCGCAGTCGGTACAGGCCACGGCGCACCCGTTCGTAGCGTCCGCCCGGGCGGGCATGGTGACGAAGAGTGCTCCGATCCATACCGGCCGCCAGTGCCTGCCCCGCACTGAAGTAGCCAGCCTGCTCTTCGGCTAGGCGGTAGAGCTCGTCGTGGTCGATCCCGTCAGACACACGGGGGATTATACCCCCCAAACGTCGGACACAGCCATCGGACGACATCGCGAGCAACGGTTCGGCCATGGGTAGCCTCACGCCCAGCTTAGGACCGGCCATCGACGCGGCGATCAGTCAGGGCCGGGTCGCCGGGCTCGGCCCAGCGCCCCCGGGGAACTTGCGTACCGCCGCCGCGTGCGCCTCCGGCGGTGGATAGCCGGTGTCGACCGGCCCGGGTTCACCGCGTTGAGCGTGATGCTGGCGTCGGCGAGCTGGTCGGCGAGGGGTGCCGGTGATCGCAGCCAGCGAGCCCCTGACCGGAGGTGAGGAACACCATGCCTCGCGCGCACCGTCGGGGTTGCTGTGGACGTGGTTTGCACGCCAGCACGGCAAGGTGCCCGAGCAAGCGCAGCAGGCTCCTGCCGAGAACACCGAACACTGGCCGCCGTCGGCTCAGGGCACCACCGCGATCGCGTCGATCTCGATCAGCCAGTCCAGCTGCGCGAGACCGGCCACCTGCACAAGGGTGTCGGCAGGATAGGGCTCGGTGAAGAACTCGGCCCGCAGCTCGATGATCTCGCCGAGATAGGCCATGTCGGTGACCATGATCGTCACCTTGACGACGTCGGCGAGGCTCGCGCCGGCCCGGCCGAGCACGGTGGCCAGGTTCGCGAACACCCGCCGCGCCTGGGTGCCGAAGTCCGGGCCGACCGTCCTGCCGTCCTCGTCGATGCCCGCCTGCCCGGAGACGAAGAGCAGGTTCCCGGCCTGGATCGCCAGTGAGATGTTGTACGGCTCGTACCAGTCGGGGTCGCCGCCGATGCGCCGCAGTGCCGGAGGTCTCGTCTCATCGGTTGCCATGCGAACAGCCTCTGCGGTACAAGCGATCCTGACAAGT
>JALYQB010000562.1 GCA_030856045.1 Actinomycetota bacterium | reverse complement strand
ACACATCGGCGTGCCGTGGACCCGCGGGGTGCGCCCTCACATCCGCTCCGGTGCGCGCACGCCGAGCAGGTGCAGGCCGTTTGCGAGCACCTGACGCGCCGCCGCGCACAGTGCGAGCCGGGCCGTGTGCAGCGGGCCGGGTTCCTCGTCGCCCACCGGGAGCACGCGGCAGGTGTCGTAGAACCGGTGGTACGCGGCGGCGAGCTGCTCGAGGTAGCGGGCGACGCGGTGCGGCTCCCGCAGCTCCGCCGCCGACGCGACGATGCGACCGAACTCGCCGAGCGTGCGGATCAGCTCGCCCTCCCGCTCGTGGGTGAGCAGTGCGAGGTCGGCTCCCTCGGTGGTCAGGCCGAGCTCCGCGGCCCCGCGCCCGAGGGACGCGAGCCGCGCGTGCGCGTACTGGACGTAGAAGACGGGGTTGTCGTTCGTCCGCTTGGACCACAGCTCGACGTCGATGTCGAGCTGCGAGTCCACCGAGGACCGGATCAACGCGTAGCGCGCGGCGTCGACGCCCACGAGCTCGACGAGGTCCTCCATCGTGACGACGGTGCCGGCGCGTTTGCTCATCCGCACCGGTACGCCACCGCGCACGAGGTTCACCAGCTGCCCGAGGAGCACCTCGACCGTGCCGGGGTCGTCGCCGAGAGCCGCCGCCGCGGCCTTGAGCCGCCCGATGTAGCCGTGATGGTCGGCACCGAGCAGGTAGAGGCACAGGTCGAAACCCCGTGCCCGCTTGTCGGCGTAGTAGGCGATGTCCGCCGCGATGTAGGCGGGCTGCCCGTCGCTCTTGATGACGGGCCGGTCCTTATCGTCGCCGTACTCGCTGGAGCGCAGCCACCAGGCGCCGTCGGCGAAGTACAGCGCGCCCGACTCCGTGAGCTGCGCGACGACGCGGTCGACCGCCCCGGAGTCGTACAGCGACTGCTCGTGGAACCACACGTCGAAGTCGGTGCCGAAGTCCTGCAGCGACCGCGCGATCGCCTCGAACATGAGGCCGACACCGACGCGGCGGAATGCCTCGTCGCGGTCGGGCGCGTCCAGCGCGCCTGGCTCGTGGCGCAGCACCTCGGCGGCGATGTCGTGGATGTAGTCGCCCTGGTAGCCGTCGTCCGGGGGAGGCTCCCCCCGGGCCGCGGCGACGAGGGAGCGGACGAACTTGTCGATCTGCGCGCCCGCGTCGTTGAAGTAGTACTCCCGGGTCACCGCGGCGCCCGAGAACGCCAGAATCCGGCCGAGTGCGTCGCCGACCGCGGCCCACCGCGTCGCGCCGAGGTGCAGCGGCCCCGTCGGGTTTGCCGAGACGAACTCCAGGTTCACCCGGCGCCCGGCGAGCGCGTCGCCCGCGCCGTAGCGGTCCGCGGCGTCGAGCACCTGCCGGACGATCTCGCCCTGGGCGGCCGAGGCGAGGCGGAGGTTGAGGAAGCCGGGACCCGCGACCTCGACCGAGCGCACGCCGTCCGTGCTGCGCAGGGCGTCCGCGAGCCACCCGGCGAACTCCCGTGGCGCGACGCCGGCCTGCTTGGCCGTCTGCAGCGCGAGATTGGTCGCGTAGTCACCGTGATCCGGGTTGCGGGGCCGCTCGACGGTGACCGTGGCGGGCAGCACCGCGGTGTCGAGTCCGCGGCCGGCGAGCACGTCGTGCGCGACGGAGCGGACCAGGTCGGCGAGGGCAGCGGGAGTCACACGGTGAGTCTAGGGAGCCGTGACCGGGCGGGACGCGCCCGCTCCCTCGCGGGGCTCGCGCGCTGTGATCAGTGGTCGCTCACCGTCCGCTCAGGTCCGGGTCCTATGCTGGCCGCCGTGGCGAGTGGCAAGAAGACCAAGGCGGTGCGCAACGCGCGATCCGTGGTGAGCGCGACGAAGCCCAAGCCGTACGGCACCGTGGCGGCCGTCGTGGCCGTGGTGCTGTTCGCGGGCGCCGTGTTCGGGTTCCTGTATTTCCAGTACGACCAGGGCCGCACCGAGCGTGAGGCGCTCGCGGCGTTCCAGCCCACCGCGGAGAGGCAGGACCCGGCGGCCCAGATCCCCGACGTCACCGTGCAGCGTTACGACGCCTCGGGGCACGTCGCGCCTACCGAGCGCGTCGCCTACCAGGCGTTCCCGCCGTTCGGCGGCCCGCACGACGGGATCTGGGCACAATGCGCGGGCACCGTGTACGACGTCCCGGTGCGCAACGAGAACATGGTGCACTCGCTCGAGCACGGTGCCGTGTGGATCGCGTACAACCCGGACCAGGTGACCGGTGAGGCGCTGCAGTCGCTGCAGGCACGGGTCCAGGGGCAGGACTACCTCATGCTGTCGCCGTACCCGGGTCTGGAGTCCGCGGTGTCGCTGCAGTCGTGGGGCCACCAGCTCATGGTGGCGTCCGTCGACGATCCACGGATCGACCAGTTCATCCGGGCGCTGCGGCTGAACCAGTACACCTACCCCGAGGTCGGCGCGTCCTGCGAGATCCCGGCCGACGCCTTCGATCCGGCCAACCCGCCGCCGTTCAACGCCGCGCCGCCCGGTTCGGACGCGAGGCCGTTGGACTACAACGCGGGCCGCGGTGCGGGAGGCTGATCACGTGAACGCCTCGCGCAAGGGCACCCGCCGGCTGCGCGTGGTGGTCGCTGCGGGCGCCGTGCTGGCGGTGCTGCTCGTCGGCGCCTCCGTCGGGTTGCTCGTCGCGCTGCCCGGCCGGGAGGCGGCGGTGCCCGGCGCCGACTCGGTCGACGTCGGCTTCAGCCAGGACATGGGTGTCCACCACCGCCAGGGCGTGCTCATGGCCGGCATCGTCCGCGACGCCACCACCGACCGGGAGATCGCGACACTGGCCTACGACATCGAGCTGACCCAGCAGGAGCAGCTCGGCCGCATGCAGGGCTGGCTGAGCCTGTGGGACGCCGCGCCGCTGCCGACCGGACAGCACATGAGGTGGATGGTCGACTCGGGTGTGGGCGGCGCGGCCCACGCCGGTCATGGCGCGTCAGGGGGCGTCGAGGTCATGCCCGGCATGGCGTCGCCGTCGGAGATCCAGCGGCTTCAAGAGGCGTCCGGGCGCGCCCAGGACGTGCTCTTCCTGCAGCTGATGACCCGCCACCACCAGGGCGGCGCGGGCATGATGGAGCAGGCGGCCGCGCGCGCTCAGGTGCCGCAGGTGCGCAACCTCGCGGCGCAGATGCTCACCGCGCAGACCGCGGAGATCGTCGCGATGACGGAGATGCTCGCGGACCGCGGTGCGCAGCCGCTGGCGCCGCCGGACGCCTGACGGTGGTGAGGTAGTCTCACGACGGCCGTCACGGCCCCCGTAGCTCAGGGGATAGAGCACCGCCCTCCGGAGGCGGGGGCGCAGGTTCGAATCCTGCCGGGGGCACCAAACCTGCTTCTTTCGAACCATTTTCAGGCTTGCTGACCAGCACATTCCCGGGAAGTACCGGTCCCTGCCCAGAACGCCCTGGCGCCGTCGGGCGGCAGGAGCAATGTCTCCGTCGTCCGGACAATGTCCAACCTCTCCAGGACGTTCTGGGCACCTCCCCTCGTCTGCCAGTTAGGTGCCCCCGGCTCATGATCCATCAAGCTGGCGAACGGCTCGGTCAGCTCTGCCCGTTCGACCGAGCCGTCCAGGGCGATGAACAGCTTGCTGAAGAAGCCCTGGTTGAGCTGTCGCCGGACGTGGGGTGGGGCCTGGGCGTAGCGTTGGTGGCAGTTCCCGCCCACGGCCAGCGCCGCTTGCAAGGTGGCCTCCAGCTCATCGACGGTCGTGCTGGAGTTTTTGATCACCCGCTCCGCGGGGGCCATGTCTCGGGTCAGTCGGTCCATTTCCTCCTTGAGTAAATCGAGGGGTAGGGCGCCCGCGTAGTGGGCTTGCAGCACACTTGCAGCACTGCCTTGCGCTCGCTGGTCCCTGAAGGAACAGGGTCTGTCAAGCCGTGTGCTTAGGGGTGTGATCTTTCTTTTCGGCTGCTCCGCCGAGTTCTGTGTCGGCGCGCCGGGTTGAGGCGTTGGAGTCAAGGATCGGCCGGAGGTCCTGTACGCCGACGCCGCGCGGCGCACGCTATTCACGGCGGAGAAAACGGGGGTGCTGTCACTCCTGGGGTTCGGGGTAGGGGTCGAGTGCATGCTCCAGCGCCGGGGTCCTCGGCGTGGACAGGCCCGGTGAGGGGCTCTCGATCATCCCTTCGCCGCGCGGGGCGGCATGGAGTGCTGCGACAGGGGATGCGGCCGGACGGGGTCATCCAGAGGGGGCGAGTGCGCCACTGGGGGTCATGGACCTGCACGGCCCGCGCCCGACCGCGGTATGAGTGGGAATGCGGTGTTGGCTCGTTCCAGGGCGCGGATGTGGCCATCGCGCAGCCCGTAGAAGATTAGGGTGAGCAGCTCGCGGGCCGCGGCCACGACACCGATGTTGCGACCGCGACGGGCACCGATCCGGTCCCCGGACCTGACCGAGGCGGGTGTGCTTGCCGACCCGCTGTACGCCCTGCACCGCGGCCCAGCGGACCAGCCGGCTGCCCTGCTTGGTGATCCACCCACGGTGGACCTTGGTGTCGGACTCGTGGTGCTTAGGCGTCAGTCCCGCCCAGCTGCTCAGCTGCGCGGGACCGGGGAACCGGTTCACGTCGCCGATCTCGGCGACGAACACTGCGCCCAGGACCTGACCGATCCCGGAATCACTTGGATCGCGGTGTAGCCGGGTGCTCACGCAGCCACCCGCAGCCCAGGTTGGTGAACACCTCGACCTCGAAGTCCAGGCACTCCAACACCCGGGTCGCCGAGCCGACCCGGGCCCGAAACGCCGGCGGCAGCTCAACCCGCTGCAGCAGCGCCTGACCCCCGGCACCGAACAGATCCGCCATCGGGACCTGTACTCCGGTAGTGGAGTGCTCACGGTCTTTCCCTCTTGGATGACCGGTCAGGAGACCAGGGCTTTCGCGTGCCGTGGTTACGAGGACGCGACCTCGTCGGCTCGGATGGTGTTATGGGAGCGTAGGAAGGGTGGCATGAGCAGGCTCGCTGGACCTTTGCAGTAGAGGGATGCGGGGCGGCCAGTCGCCGGGATGCGATGTTGGCCCGTGGATTCGAGGAACCCGTCAGCTCGGGTGATCTTGCGACGGAAGTTGCTTGGGTCGAGTGGGAACCCCCAGATCACCTCGTAGACGCGCCGGAGGCCGGTGACTGTGAACGGCTCAGAGCAGAACGCGGTCGCTACGGTTGTGTACTCGAGCTTCGACCGTGCCCGTTCCAGGGCGTCGCGGAGGATGGACGTATGGTCGAAGGCCAGCGTGTGGTTGTGGAGGGCGGCCCCCACCGGCATCCAGTACGCCTCGCGGGCGTCGGTTCCGGCTACCGGCGCCGGGAGGTTCGGGCCGAGCGCGAGGTAAGCAGCTGTGATCACCCGTCCCCGCGGGTCGCGTTCGGGGTCGCTGTAGGTCCGCAACTGCTCAAGGTGCAGGTGTGCTCCGTCGAGGCCGGTTTCCTCTTGGAGTTCGCGCAGCGCGGCGTCGTCCAGGGTCTCCTTGCCTCGCAGATGCCCGCCGGGTAGCGCGAGTTGTCCCAGGTAGGGAGCCTTCCCGCGTTCCACCAGCAGGACCTGGAGTTCGTCGTCGCGGACGGTGAAGATCACTAGATCCACCGTCATGGCGACCGCTTCCCTCTCTCTGTCGCTGCCAGGACTGGGAGTCATCACATCTCCTCCTTAAAGGTCGTCTTGACCCAAACTCTCGGAGATGTTAGGGTCAACGTGACCTAAAGCTACCAGGGTAGGGGGCAGGGTGAGCAACCCTCCGGTCACGCCCGTACTGCAAGTGGCAGGGAGCAGGCACCGCAAGCAGTACCAGGACTCGGACTCTGCGGTGACGCGGCACTTGTGTGCCGGGGTCTACGTCGACAGATCGTTCCGCGACCTGGTCATCCGCCAGCTCCATAACGACTCCCGGCGGCGGGTCGCGCCATCGTACGGGTTCGATCTCGTGCCGGTGGTGCGGCATGCCTGGTGGTCATGGTTCCTCGACACCGGGCTTCAGGTGGCCATCGTCGGCTGCCTGGCCAGCGGCGTGGTTCTGGGTAGATGGCTCGCGGTGGTGCTAGTCGTGTGCGCAATCCTCATCTGCTTGATGCTCCGCGTGGCGGCACGGATCATCGCGGAGATGTTCCAGGCACAGGCCGCGGCAGTGGCGGAGCGCTGGTTCGAGCGACGCGGGTTCCGGATGCGTCTGGAGACTCCAGGGTCACTGCTGCAGAAGAGGAGACGGCTCCTCAAGGCCGTGCTTGCTGGGTGCGTTGTTGTTGCGGTGGCGCCGATCGTGGTGTCGAACGTGCTCGGTGTGCCCCTCGGCGAAGCGGTGCCAGCGGCAACGACGATCGGCTTCATCCTCGTAGCCTCCGCTGTCCTGATTGGGGTGCTGCGGCAACTCCTGCTCAATGCCGTCTATCGCGCAGACTCGCTGCGGCCCACCACCCTGACGCGCCGGGAGCAGGTCATTGACGAGCAGCAGTCACATCCCTGCGTGATCTACCGCCGGCCCGAGCCCACGGAAGACGCCGATCCACTGGACTTCTCGGTGCGCCACGACGAGCCATCACCGTTCGTTGGCAGCGGCACGCTCATCAACCGCTGGCTGCCGCCGATGACAATCCAGCTCCTCCGCCCGGGCCTGGGAGACCTGGAGCAGCGGGAGTACACCACGCCACCCTTCACGGCTCATGCACTGGTGGAGCGGTTGCGTTCAGCGCTGCAGCAGCTCGGAACGGACCCGGGCGCTGAGAACCTACCGGGGCTGCAGGTGCGTGACCGGGTCTACGTCGCCGAAGCAGACATCTGCGCCGACCGGAGCCTCCTGCACAGCAACCTGGGCAAGCTCGACCTGTATCGAGTGATCGATGACCACCGGTCCGCCGCCCACCACTTTCTGGAGACCAGCGTGCCCATCGCAGGCGGGGAGCTGGTTGCCACGGTCCTCGTGCGGGTCAGTGTAAAGGGGCGCTGCCTGAGCCTTGACGTCGCGACGTGTGCCCTGACCCGCACACCACAGAGCTATCAGGTGATCGACGGGTTCGCTGAACACGGGACGAGCGCGGTGCTCCGCTCCGCCGTGCGATCCGCCTTCGTGCTCCCCGGCGAAGTCATGATGTTATGGCGCTTAGCGGAGATCCCTGTGATGCTGGCGCGCACCTGGTGGGCGGTCAAAGACCGCACCCACATCCCCCGCCGTGGCATCACGGTAGGAGCACGAGTGGCGGTCCGAATGGAGAAGGCCGACGACTGGAAGAACGCCCAACTAGACGAGACCGCCATCTATGACCACATGAAGATCATCGAGCAGCGAATACTCAGGGCCACGAAAGACTTTCTGAAAGCTCACGACGTGGATACCTCAGTATTCGAGAAGCAAGCCACTAACATCATCAACAGCGGTGTGCTCAACATGGGTGGCAGGACGGAAGTGAATCAGTCGGCCGTGGGGACGAGCGCGCGGGTCATCGTCGCTGCCGGAGCGGAAGGACAGAGCGCATGAACAAAGTGACAAAGAACAGCGGTGTAGTCACGTTTGGCGGCACCACACAGGTGAACAAGGCTGCGATCGGTGACGGTGCGAGCGTCACCATCAGCCATTCTACCCCACGCCACACGCGAGCTGCTTCCGAACCGCGCGGTGGCACGTGGGGCATAGGCGTCGTCACGATCCTGGCCGAAGAAGCGAAAGCGGTCCTGCAGGAGTTCGGACTCGAGGAGGACGGGACGAAGACCAGGGAGCAAACGTTCTACACGGGTAGCGTGAAGGTGCTCGCAGGAGCGGTCAACATGGTCGCGACCCGGGCGTCGGGTCCGGGGCAGCGGGCCGCGATGACAGCGCTGGGGAATCTGCGGCGCTACTACGATCCAGTGGTACTGGTCCTTGTTGGAATCGGTGGGGCGATTCATCACGGCATCGCCATCGATGACGTGGTCGTTGCCACCCGTGTTGTGTACTACGATCTGCGCAAAGTGACTACCGAAGGAGTTCAGCGCCGAGGGAGGAGCGCGAGTCCCCTGCCTGGATGGTTCACGCTGTGAACTCTTTCTTCACCGACCACGGCGAG
This sequence comes from Actinomycetota bacterium, assembly GCA_030856045.1. Classification (GTDB taxonomy): domain Bacteria; phylum Actinomycetota; class Actinomycetes; order Mycobacteriales; family Pseudonocardiaceae; genus JALYQB01. Next base: position 1,306 of record JALYQB010000562.1, on the reverse strand, counting down.
CCCGCGGAACTTCACGCGGAGGAACCTAGATGCCTACAGCGACAAAATTCTTGCCGTGGACATGGAAGCCGGCGGGCTAAGCCAATTCTGCCACGAGACCTCCTCGGCCTCCGGTACCATCCCGGGTTGGGTCGTTATTCGAGGAATTTCCGATCATGCCGACCGTGCCAAGAACGACAACCGGCACGATTCCGCCGCGATGAACGCCGCACACACCCTACGCCACATGATCTCTTACATTTAAACTGGCGTATGACGGGAACTTGCGAGATTCAAAATGTGCTCGCTACCCCTGACTTACGGGTTCTTGGGATCTATTAGGCATGCGGGTTCATGCTCGTTGATGGATCTGTAAAGGATTTCGGTCCTTCTTGTGAAGCGTTCGCCAATGCCTCTGTCGATCAGAGACAATGTACTGAATAGGTCATGAATGCACGAAACTCATCCCGGTGACCCGGGACAGAATGGCCACGAGCAACCGCCTCACTCGTTGGCGTCCCCAACCAGTCCGCCGTACCGAGCAGGACGTCCGGCAACGAGCGAGCTGATCACCCCGGCCCAGAAGCCGTTCATGCCGGTCCCTCACTTATCGGAAGGAACGGCAGCAGCAGCATCAACGTTTCGGCCGCATGCCGGGCCGCGATGCCGTGGTAAGCATCGTCCTTCATGGCATCCGCTAGGTCGGAGATGCCCCGGACGGTGAGCCATCCAGCGAGCGATCGGTCCTGGTCGAGCTCCTCGTAGACCTCCTGTGCGACGCCGCCGATCTCGGTCTCTACCGCCAGCACTTTGTTGTTAAAGCACTCCAGGTAGTGACGGATCTCCGACGCCTGGTGAGCCACGACCGCCTCGCCGGATCCAATCGGTCCACGCACGACCTGGAACGACTCTCGGGTGCCGTGTGGGTCGGCTAGCCGCAACGGTTCACCGTGCCGGGTGAAGAAGGCGTTTATCTTACGGCCGATCACCGGTGGCGCCTGCTGACTCTGTCCCCGGCGTTGAACTCCTGCGGCCGTCTCTTTCCGCATGTCGTAGTAAACAACCTCAGTGGAGACCACAACGTCGCCGAGGTTTAACTCCCGATGGATACCACCAGCGATGCCGACCAGCGCGACCACTGGTGGTGCACAGTGTTCGCGCAATTGTCTGAACGCAACCATAGCCGATCGCTGACCACGGTTAGCAGCCGTAATGTAATAACTAATCCGATCGGGTGAATGTTCTGCGAGTTCGGCGTGTCGCTCTGACCGAATTGCGTTGCGCACTAGCGTTGGGTTGTGCGCGACGACGATGAGGCTTTCCAGGA
>JALYQB010000555.1 GCA_030856045.1 Actinomycetota bacterium | reverse complement strand
GCTCGACGCAGTGCGTCCCACGTCGAGCCTGGCGGTCGACGGCACGGGCGAGGTCGCGGGACGGCCGGTCTACGACCTCGTGCTGACGCCCGCGCCGACCGAGCGGACGCTGCTGCGGGAGATCCGGGTGTCCGTCGACTCCGCGACCCGCATGCCGCTGCGCCTCGACGTCCTCACCAACGGTGCGACGGAGCCCGCACTACGCGTCGGCTTCACCGAGCTCTCGGTGGAGCCGCAGGATCCCGAGCTGTTCCGGTTCACGCCACCCGAGGGCGTCACCGTGGAACAGGCGGAGGCGCCACATGGGTTCGCGCCACTGGCTTCCGCGACGGCCGACGGGCCGGTGCGGCTGGTCGGTGACGGCTGGGACACCGTCGCGCTGGGCTCGGTGCCCGTCGAGGCGCTGGAGCTGGTGAAACAGGTCGGCGAACCGACCGCGGGCGGGTGGGTGGTGAACAGTGCGGTGGGCACGGTGCTGGTAACGTCCGACGGCCGGGTGGCTGCGGGGGCGGTGCCGCAGCAGGTGCTCGCCGAGGCGCTGGCCCGGTGACGGCAGGCGCTACCGCTGCAACCCCGGTGGCGGAGCAGCCGGGACCCGCGGTGCGTGTACGGGGGCTGCGCAAGACGTTCGGCTCGACGGTGGCGGTGGCGTCGATCGACCTGGACGTGCCCGCGGGCGCGGTGCTCGGGGTGCTGGGGCCGAACGGGTCCGGCAAGACCACGATGATCCGGCTGTTGCTGGCGCTGTCGCGGCCCACCGCGGGGACCGTGGAGCTACTGGGGCATCCCGTTCCCTCGGCGGCGGGCGAGGTGCTGCCGCACGTCGGTGCGCTGGTGGAGGGCCCCGGTTTCCACCCGTTCCTGTCCGGGCGGGAGAACCTGCTGCGCGCGGCGGCGGCGGAGCCGTTGCTGGCGTCGTCGGCGATCGTGTCGGCGGTCGAGACCGCGCTGGAGCGCGTCGGGCTCACCGGGGCGGCATCGCGACGGTACCGGGCCTACTCGCTCGGGATGAAGCAGCGCCTCGGGCTCGCGGCCGCGCTGCTCGTGCCGCGCCGCCTCGTCGTGCTCGACGAGCCCACCAACGGCCTCGACCCCGCAGGCACCCGCGAGGTGCGCCGCATCATCGCGGAGCTGCACGCCGCGGGGACGACCGTGCTGGTGTCCTCCCACCTGCTCGCGGAGGTCGAGGCCACCTGCACGCACGTCGCGGTGCTGGCGGAGGGCACGCTCATCACGTCAGGGCCGCTGTCGGCGCTGCTCGACGGTGACGCGCCGGTGCTGCGCGTGCGCACCCCGGACGGGACGGCGGCCGCTGCGGCGCTGCGCTCTGCAGGCGTCGACGCATCACCCGACGTCGACGGGGTGAGCGTGGAGCTCGTCGGCACGGACGCCCCCGCGGTGGTGGGGTGCCTGGTGCGCGCCGGCGTCGCGGTGCACGAGGTACGGCGGCAGCGCACCGGCCTCGACGAGCTGTTCGCGCAGCTGACCGAGGGAGGCGCGCCATGATGCGGGCGCCGCTCGCCCGGCTGCTGCGCAGTGAGGTCCGGTGGGTGCTGCGCCGCCCGCGGACCCAGGTGGCGCTGGGGCTGCTCGCGGTGGTACCGGTGCTCATCGGCGTCGGCATCGTGCTCGCGGACTCCCCCGACGGCAGTGGCCTGCTCACCCAGGTGGCGGGCAACGGCCTGGTGCTCCCGGTCGCGGCGTTGTCGATCTCGCTGGCCCTGCTGCTCCCGCTCGTGGTCACCATGGCCGCCGCCGACGCGCTCGCGGGTGAGTCCGCGCACGGGACGTTGCGGGGGCTCCTGCTGGCGCCCGTGGGGCGGGGCAGGCTGCTGGTCGTCAAGGCGGTCGGGGTGCTGGCGGTCGCCGTCTTCGCGGTGACCGCGGTGGCGGTGCTGGGGATCGCGACCGGGTTCGTGCTCGTCGGCGAGCCGGGCGGGCTGCTGACCCTGTCCGGGACGGAGGTGGGCGTCGGCTCGGGACTGCTGCGGGTGGTGCTCGCCGCGCTGTGGACGGTCGGGCAGCTCGCGGCCGTCGGAGCCGTCGCACTGGCGATCTCGTCGGCGACCGACCACCCGCTGGTGGTGCTCGCGGCGGCGCTCGGCGGGCTGATCGTGTTCGGCGTGCTCAGCGCGCTGCCCGCGCTGGAGTGGATGCAGCCGCTGCTGCTGACCACCGGCTGGGCCGCGATCGTGGACGTGCTCCGCGACCCGCTCCCCTTCGACGGCCTGCTCACCAGCAGCTACCGCGCCGCGTGCTACGTCGCGATCGGCGCCGCCCTGGCAGCAGCCCGCATGACAACCCGCGAAGCCTGA
>JALYQB010000534.1 GCA_030856045.1 Actinomycetota bacterium | reverse complement strand
CCGCCCGCTCGGCTTCCACGGAGCTGCGCAGAGCGGCGCGCCCCTCGGCGACGAGCCGCCGCAGCAGGTCGCTGACGGGCAGGCCGGGCCAGCGGGCAGCCGCTTCGGCCAGTGCGTCGCTGACCTCGTCGGTTTCGGTGATCATGTGGCGGCGCCGTGCGTCGGCATGGCGCTAGTGTTGCACTAGTCATGACGGTGCAACACCCCGCGTCCTTCGTACTCCGGGGGCGACGGCTTGACCTCAGCTTGGATCGAGGTTGCACGGTGGGGTGACGAACCGGGTCGTTGTAGGTGGCTGGACTACGAACGGGGCACTCCGTGAGCACGACGGACAGCTACCCATTCGATATGGACGCGTACCTCGCCGCACCGCTGGTGGCCCGCGTCGCCACGGCGGGGCCGCTCGTCCGGCCCGTGTGGTTCCTGTGGGAGGACGCGACCTTCTGGTGGATCACGGGATCGTATGCACGTCTTCCCGAGTTGCTCGCCGAGGATCCTCGCGTCGCGCTGGTTGTGGACACCTGTGACCTGCACACCTTGGAGGTCCGACAAGTCACCGCACGTGGCAACGCGGAGGTGGTCCCGTTCGATCCAGCGAGAGCGGAGCGCAAGCTCACCCGATATCTGGGACCCGACCAACGGATCTGGCCGCAGGATTTCCGCAACTTCGGTCCGGACACCCGCTTCGTGCGACTCGTTCCCACCAGCCTGAGCGCGCGCGACCTCTCCAAGACGTGGTCCACCCTCACCGGAACGTAACGGACGCCACGGAGACCTATGGCTCTGGATCGGCCGCGTGGCAGGCGATGTCGCTGCGGGGTCGGGGAGGGATCCGGGAGAGGTCGGGCAGCTCACCGGGCTGTGGTGCGGGTCCGGCACCGGATCGGGGCAGCGCTGCCAGCAGCACCGAGGTGTACGGGTGTCGTGGTGCGCGCAGTACCTGCTCGGCCGGTCCGATCTCGACGATCCGGCCCAGATACATCACCGCGACCCGGTCCGCGAGCGTCCACGCCAGGCTCAGATCGTGGGTGACGAGCAGCGCCGTCAGCCGGAGCTCGTCACGCAGCTGCAGCACCAGCTTCACGATCTCCTGGCGCACCGGCGCATCCACCGAGGCCACCGGCTCGTCGGCGACCAGCAGGCGGGGCGCCAGCGCGAGCGCCCCCGCGATCACCACCCGTTGCCGCTGCCCCCCGGAGAGCTCACGGGGATAGCGGTCGACGAACTGCTCCGGCGGGCGCAGCCCGGCCTGCGACAGTGCCTCGGCCACCCGGTCGGCCTCGCCGTCGACGAACACCCGCCCGCGGTCGGGCGCTGCAACCCGAGCAGCGTCCTGGCGAGCGTCGTCTTCCCGCGCCCCGGACCCGCCCACCAGCGCCACGATCTCCCCGGCGCGACGGCCCGTGCGCCGGGCCGAACGCGACCGCCCCGGAGTCCACCGCGGCCTCGAGCATCGACCCCCACGACACCCGGCCGGGGTCGCCGGCGTCCAGGAAGGAGAGCGTCACCTCGGCGATGATCGCCGACGCTACGGTCAGGGTGGTGCCGGCCAGCACGAGCGAGGGCACCGCCAGAACAGGTCCGTGACCGGCGTGAGCAGCCCGATCACCGTGCCGATCGTCACGGACAGCACCGCGGCGGCCACCCCCACCAGTAGCGAGACGCGCGCACCCCACCACGTCAGCAGCAGCACCGAGCGGCCGGTTCGTCGGTGCCCAGCACCGCGACCGCGCCGGACAAGCGCGACGGGCAGCGCGGTGTCCGGCGACCGGATGCCCCGCACCGGGAAGAGCCCGAGCCAGAACGGCGGCACCGACCACAGGGTGAGCGCGACCCCCACAGCTGCGCGGTCGTGCCACACCTGCTACGGCTGCGGCCGCGCCTGCCGCATCCGGGTCGCGACCTCCGCGGCGACCACCCGCACCGCGTCGGACTGCGTTCCGGGATCCGGCCGCACCTGGAGCACCACGCCGTCCCGGCCGGGCACCTTCCGCTGGACGAACCACGCGCCACCCCCCGGCAGCTCGCGGTGCTGGCTCGAGCGGATGGAGCCGGTGACCCGCTCGCGCACGACCTCGGGGACGCGACCGGCATCGGCCAGCACGAATCGGCGCGGCGGCAGATCCCGCAGCACCACCGCATCACCCGCATCCCCGTCGGCCACCGCCTCGGTGACCAGCAGTGCGCCTCGGTCCCACACCGCCTTGCTGATCCACTCCCAGCCGACACGGCGCGCGTCGGCCCCCTCGGGCACCCAGAGCCCCCGCTGCGTGAGCACGAGGTGCCCCCCGCGCGCGAGCTCGGCCACCGAGACGACATGCTCGTCCGCGTCGAGCCTGCCGCCGAAGCCCTCGGGCAGCGCGGGACGCCCGGACAGCCGTGCCACCCACCGCCCGAGTCGTGAGTGGCGTTGCGAGTCCTGGCGACGATCAGCACTCACAGGAGGCTGCCCATGGCCTGCTCCCGCAGCGCCTTGTGGTACTGCTCCAGCGCGACGAGGTCACCGAACAGGTGGTGGAACTCGTCCGCATCGTCGGACGGCGAGAGCCGCTGCAACCGCGACTTGAGATCAGCGATCTGCCGCCCGACCAGCTCCGCCTGCAGCCCGGCCAGCACACCGTTGACGTACCGCGCGTCGGTCTCGTCGCGGGTGGGCAGCGTCTCCACGGCGAGCTCGGAGAGCAGCGTCACCAGCGTCGGCTGGACGCAGTGCGCCCGCACCGCGTCGATCCACGCCGGGCCCGACAACCCCGCCGCGGCGCCTCCAGCCGCGCGGACCGCGGCGTGCAGCGCCCGGTACGCCGGATGCCCGAACACCTCCTCGGGCAGCGCGTCGTAGGCGGGGCCGGCGAGCGCGGGCAGCTGCAGCGCGGCCTTGAGGACGTTGCGCTGCGCGTCGAGGCGGGGATCGCGCCGCGGCGGCAGCGCCGGGCCCTCCGCAGTGGCGGTGTCCGCCTTCGCGGGCCTGCGCCGTTGGGCGGCCGGCGCATCGGACGTCTCCCGCACCCGGCGCAGCACCGAGCCGACGTCCGCCCAGCCGACCCAGCCCGCGAGCTGGCGGGCGTACTCGTCGCGCAGTGAGACGTCCCGGATGCGCGCGACGAGCGGCACCGTGCGGCGCAGCGCCTCGACCCGGCCCTCCGCGGTGTCGAGGTCGTGCTCGGCGAGCAGCGTGCGCACCGCGAAGGTGAACAGCGGTTGCCTGCGCGCGACGAGGTCCCGCACCGCGGCGTCACCGTGGGACTGCCGCAGCTCGCACGGATCCTGCCCGTCGGGCGCGATCGCGATGAATGTCTGCGCCGCGAAGCGCTGCTCGTCGTCGAACGCCTTGAGCGCCGCCTTCTGCCCCGCCTCGTCGCCGTCGAAGGTGAAGATCACCTCACCGCGGAACGAGTCGTCGTCCATGAGCAGCCGCCGCAGCACCGTGATGTGCTCGGCGCCGAACGCGGTGCCGCACGACGCGACCGCCGTCAACACTCCCGCGAGGTGCATCGCCATCACGTCGGTGTAGCCCTCGACGACCACCACCTGGTGGCGCCGGACGATCTCCCGCTTGGCCCTGTCGATGCCGAACAGCACCTGCGACTTCTTGTAGACGGGGCTCTCGCTGGTGTTGAGGTACTTGGCCTCGATGCGATCGTCGTCGAACAGCCGCCGCGCCCCGAAGCCGACTACGTCGCCGCCGAGGTCGCGCAGCGGCCAGAGCAGGCGGCGGTGGAACCGGTCGATGGGGCCGTGGGTGCCCTCCTTCGCGAGCTGCGCGCGGTAGAGCTCCACGAGCTCGAAGCCGCGACCGAGCAGGTGCTTGGTCAGTGAGTCCCACCCCGACGGCGCGAAGCCGCAGCCGAAGTCGGTGGCCGCGGCCTGGTCGAACCCTCGCTCGGCGAGGAACTCCCGCGCGGGCTGGGCTTCGGGCGAGCGGAGCTGCTCGGCGTAGAACTCGGCGGCGACCTTGTTCGCCTCGACGAGCCGCGAGCGGGTGCCGCGGTCGCGCTGCACGGACGACCCGCCGCCCTCGTAGGTGAGCCGGAGCCCGACCCGGTCGGCCAGCCGCTCGACAGCCTCGACGAACCCGAGGTGCTCGATCTTCATGAGGAAGTCGACGACCGAGCCGCCCACCCCACAGCCGAAGCAGTGGAACGTGCCGTGGGTGGGGCGCACGTTGAACGAGGGCGTCTTCTCGTCGTGGAACGGGCAGAGGCCCTTCAGGGACCCCGCCCCGGCGCGGCGCAGGGCCACGTAGTCACCGACGACCTCATCGATCCGGCTCCGCTCGCGGACCTCCGCGATGTCGGAGTCCCGGATGCGTCCCGCCACGGCGGCGAGTGTAGGCGCGCGGAAAGCACCGCGAGGCGGCCGGTGCGGGAGCCGGGGCACACCCGCACGTGTGAACCGAACGGCGGCCGGGTACCCATACGGGTGCATTGCAACTGTGAGGAGACGCCATGGCCGGCTTCATGACCAGAATTCGCACGTTCCTGCGCAGCCCCCAGGGTCGGCGGTTGAGCGACCAAGGCAGGCGGATGGCCAGCGACCCGCGCACCCGGCAGCGGCTCGGCGGCCTCTTCTCCCGGCGCCGCCG
>JALYQB010000491.1 GCA_030856045.1 Actinomycetota bacterium | reverse complement strand
CCGCGGGCTGGCGCGAGGCCGCCGCGTTGCCCGCGCTCCGCACGGCCGCGGCCCGCTCGTCCGCCGAGGGTGACGTGTTCCGCGACCCCTTCCTCGACGCCCCCGGCCCCGCCGAGGTGCGCGCGATGCTGCTCGGCGTGCTGCTCGACCCGGCCGCCGTCGACGGGCGTCGCGCCGCGACCGAGGCGCTGCCAGGGGCCGACGTGGTGAGTGCCGACGAGGAGCTCGTGGTGCGGCCGGAAGACCCTGCGGCGGCGTCCTGTGCCGCGGCGGTGCTGGCCCTGCGCCTCGACTTCGCGGCCCTCTACCTCGGGCTCGGCTCCGGCGCGCTCGGCGGTGGCGGCCGCGTCGGGCACACCGCGGGCTGATCGCAGGCGGGCAGGAGGATTGGTGAAGCTGTTGCAGGGTGCCGTGCGCCCGTACGCCTGGGGATCCCGCACCGCGATCGCCGAGTTGCTGGGCACCGCGGTACCCGCACCGCATCCGCAGGCCGAGCTGTGGCTGGGCGCGCACCCCGGCGCCCCGTCGCTGCTCGAGGGCGGCGGCACGCTGCTCGACGCGGTGCTGGCCGACCCGGTACACCAGCTCGGAGCCTGGTGTGCGGCGCAGTGGGGAAGCCGGCTGCCGTTCCTGCTCAAGGTGCTCGCGGCCGACGAGGCGCTGAGCCTGCAGGCGCACCCGTCCGCGCAGCAGGCCGCGGCGGGCTTCGCCCGCGAGGAGGCGCTCGGCATCCCGCTCGGCGCGCCGGAGCGCAACTACTCCGATCCGCACCACAAGCCGGAGCTCGTGGTCGCGCTCACCGAGTTCGCCGCGCTCGCGGGCTTCCGCAACCCGGCGCGCTCCGTCGAGCTGCTCACCGCGCTGGCGACCGGTGAGCGGGGAGCGCCCGGGCTCATGCCCTACCGGGAGCTCCTCGCCGGGCAGCCGGACGCCGACGGGCTGCGCGCGCTGTTCACGACGTGGATCACGCTGCCGCAGCCCGCGATCGACACGCTGCTGCCCCCGGTGCTCGACGCCTGCGTGGCGCTGGTGCGGGCGGGCGGGCCGTTCGCCACGGAGTGCCGGACCGTGCTGGCGCTGGCCGAGGTGCATCCCCACGACGTCGGTGTGCTCGGGGCCGCGCTGCTCGAGCACATCGTTCTCGCGCCAGGGGAGGCGCTCTACATCCCCGCCGGGAGCCTGCACACCTATCTGCGCGGCACGGCCGTCGAGATCATGGCCAACTCCGACAACGTGCTGCGCGGCGGGCTGACGCCCAAGCACGTCGACGTCCCGGAGCTGGTGCGCGTCCTCGACTTCACCCGCGGGGAGCTGCCGGTCCTGCGCGGTGAGCGCTGCGGCCCGCGGGAAACCTCCTACCCGACCCCGGCGCTGGAGTTCCGGCTCTCCCGCCTGGACTGGTCGGCTGGTGACACCCTGCCCGTCGGGCTGGCCTGCGGCGGGCCGCAGATCCTGCTCTGCACGGACGGCGACGGGTACCTCACCGCCGCGGACGGGCGCTCACTACCGGTGCGCCGCGGCGCCTGCGTGTGGCTGGCGGCGTCGGACCCGGACGTGACAGTGTGCCCCGGCGGCGGGCTGCAGCTGTTCCGCGCGACGTCCCGGCCGACGTGCTGAGCGACCCGTAGGCTGCGACCTGTGTCAGCAGAGGGTGGGACGAAGGCGATCCTCGCGGCGTTGTTCGCCAACGCCGGGATCGCGGTCGCGAAGTTCGTCGGGTTCCTCGTCACGGGCTCCTCGTCGATGATCGCCGAGGCCGTGCACTCGGTCGCCGACACCTCGAACCAGGGGCTGCTGCTCATCGGCATGCGCAGCGCGAAGCGCGAGGCGAGCGCCGAGCATCCCTTCGGCTACGGCCGCAACCGCTACTTCTACTCGTTCGTCGTGGCGCTCGTGCTGTTCAGCCTCGGCTCGGTGTTCGCCCTCTACGAGGGCATCCATAAGATCCAGGAGCCCGAGCCGCTGACCACGGCCTATGTCGCGGTGATCATCCTGCTGGTGGCGATCGCGCTGGAGTGCTACAGCTTCTACACCGCCATCGTCGAGTCCCGGAAGGTCAAAGGCGGGGCGACCTGGGTGCAGTTCGTCCGCCAGGCCAAGACCCCGGAGCTCCCGGTGGTCCTGCTGGAGGATGCCGGGGCGCTGCTCGGACTGGTGTTCGCCCTGGCCGGGGTGGGACTCTCGGTGCTGACGGGCAACCCGGTGTGGGACGGCATCGGCACCATCTGCATCGGACTGCTGCTCGGCGTGATCGCGATCATCCTCATCGTCGAGATGAAGAGCCTGCTCATCGGTGAGGGGGCAGGCCCCGCCGAGCTCCGCACGATCCGCGAGGCGCTCGTCGGCGGGGCGGTGGACCGGGTGATCCACGTGAAGACCCAGTACGTCGGCCCGGAGGAGCTGCTGGTGGCCGCCAAGATCGCGTGCGCGGGTTCGCTGCCGACCGCCGACATCGCGCGGGCGATCGACGAGGCCGAGGCGCGGGTGCGCTCGGCCGTTCCGGCGGCCCGGATGATCTACCTCGAGCCGGACCTGGACCGGTCCCCGGCCGTCGTGGACTGACAGGCGGGCTCCCTCGTCGACCAGGAGGTGATAACGGTGGCGAACAGCGGGCTGTGGCGCACCAAGTCGATCGAGCAGTCCATTGCGGACACCGACGAGCCGAGGTCCCGGCTCCGCAGGGACCTCGGCGCCTGGGACCTCATCGTCTTCGGCGTCGCCGTCTGCGTCGGCGCAGGCATCTTCACCCTCGCCGCCAGCACGGCGGGGGACATCGCCGGGCCCGCCGTGTCGCTGTCCTTCGTTTTCGCGGCCATCGCCTGCGCGCTCGCGGCGCTCTGCTACACCGAGTTCGCGTCGACGGTCCCGGTGGCAGGCAGCGCGTACACCTACTCCTACGCGACGTTCGGCGAGCTCATCGCCTGGATCATCGGCTGGGACCTGGTGCTCGAGTTCTCACTCGCCGCCGCGGTGGTCGCCAAGAGCTGGTCGACCTACCTCGCCGAGGTGATCGGACTGACCGGGCTGGGCATCTCGACCACGTTCGGCCTCGGCCCGCTCACCGCCGACTGGGGCGCCGCAGCGCTCGTCGCAGCTCTGACGGTCCTGCTGGTGCTCGGGACGAAGCTGTCGTCGCGGGTCAGCCAGGTGATCACCGCGATCAAGGTCGCCGTGGTGCTGCTCGTGATCGTCGTCGGCTTCGGGTACGTCAACGCCGAGAACTACACGCCGTTCATCCCGCCGGCCGCCGAGGGCAGCGAGGCCGCCGGCGGGCTCGACCAGTCGCTGCTGTCGCTCCTGCTCGGCGGGGAGACCAGCACGTACGGTGTGTTCGGCCTGTTCGCCGGCGCGTCGATCGTGTTCTTCGCGTTCATCGGGTTCGACATCATCGCTACCACGGCCGAGGAGACCCGCAACCCGCAGCGCGACATGCCCCGAGGGATCTTCGGCGCTCTCGCGATCGTCACCGTGCTCTACGTCGCCGTCGCGCTGGTGCTCACCGGGATGCAGCCCTTCACCGAGCTGGCCACGACCGAGGCGGGGGAGTCGACGCTTGCGACGGCGTTCGCCGCGAACGGGGTGGACTGGGCGGCCGGGGTGATCTCGGTCGGTGCCCTCGCAGGCCTGACCACCGTGGTGATGGTGCTGCTGCTGGGCCAGACGCGGGTGCTGCACGCGATGTCGCGCGACAACCTGATCCCCCGCGGGCTGTCCGCCACCGGGAGCCACGGCACCCCGGTACGGATCACCGTCGGGGTCGGGGTGGTCGTCGCGGTGCTCGCCGCGCTCGTGGACTTCGGCACCCTCGCCGAGCTGGTGAACGTGGGTACGCTCTTCGCGTTCGTGCTGGTGTCGATCGGCATCATCGTGCTGCGCCGGACCCGCCCCGACCTGCCGCGCGGGTTCCGGGTGCCGTTCGTGCCGTGGGTGCCGATCGCCGCGGTCCTCGCGTGCCTCTGGTTGATGCTCAGCCTCACGGCGTTCACCTGGGTCCGGTTCGGCATCTGGCTGGCGATCGGCCTGGTCGTGTACTTCCTCTACGGCGCGCGCCACTCGCGCCTACAGACCCCCGAGGCCACCACCCCCTCGTGAGTGGCGTTGCGAGCCAG
>JALYQB010000481.1 GCA_030856045.1 Actinomycetota bacterium | reverse complement strand
CCCTGGCGCGGTCGAGGATCGAGCGGGCGGTGCGGTCGATGCCGCGCGCGGACACGATCACCTGGTCGAGCTGGCCTGCCAGGGGCCTTGCCGTGGTGAGGATGTCCGCCGAGATCCGGCTCGTCCTCGCCGCCAGGCGGATCGAGTCGAGGTCCCCGTCGATCTGGGAGGTGCTGCCAACGATCGTGGGCATCGTCTGCTCGATCCGCTGGGCCGAGAGGATCGTCCCGGTGAGCATGAGAACCGCCGCGAGCGCCCACGCGATGACCACGACGAGCATCGCCGGCGCGAGTCCCCTCTCTCCGCGTAGCGTCCGCATCTGACTAACAGTCGCGGTTGAACGTAAAGCCCGCGGCCAGACCCAGCAGCACGGTCGGGTCGGCGCCGCCCCCGAGCGCAGTCAGCAGGGCACCGGTCTGGTCGGGAAGCCGCTCGCAAATGCTCTGCAGGTGCCTGTCCGTCGCGAAGAGCTGTTCGCGGATGCCGTCGGCGTCGCGCTCGACGCGCTTTCGGGAACGGGCTCCCCGGCCGAACTTGCCGGATTGGTGGAGCTGGCAAACGGTCTTGAGTTCCGTCCGGAGCCCTGCTAAGCGAGATGCGGACGTTACGCGGAGAGCGGGGACTCGCGCCGGCGCTCCTCGTCGTGGTCATCGCGTGGGCGCTCGCGGCGGTTCTCATGCTCACCGGGACCATCCTCTCCGCCCAGCGGATCGAACAGACGATGCCCACGATCGTGGGAAGCACCTCCCAGATCGACGGGGACCTCGACTCGATCCGCCTCGCGGCCAGGACGACCCGGATCTCGGCGGACATCCTCACCACGGCAAAGCCCCTGGTAGGCCAGCTCGACCAGGTGATCGTGTCCGCGCGCAGCATCGACCGGACCGCCCGCTCGATCCTCGACCGCGCCAGGGCCATCAACGGGAGCGTCATCACGATCAACGGCACCGCGGGCTCGATCAACACCCAGGTCCGCTCGATCAACACCACCGCGGGCGCGATCAACGCGAACGTCTCCTCGATCCTGGCCAGCGCCCGCGGGATCGAGTCGACAGCCGGAGCGATCAACGCCAACGCCCGCTCGATCAACGGGCGGGTCCGCTCGATCAACGGACGGGTCAACAGCATCAACGCCTCCGTCAACTCGATCGACGGGCGGCTCGCGGGGACGCTGGCGGAGGCTCGGACCATCGACCCGGGGGTGGCCGGCATCAACATCCGCGCGACCGGGAGAGGGGACCAACCTCGCGTGGGCCGGGCCACCCGCAGCGTGGCCTCCAACCTGAACCCGATCAGGGACGACTTCGCCGACATCCTCGATCAGCTCGGCCGGCCCCCGGAAGCCGCGGGCCATAGGGCGCCGGACGGCGGCAAGACCATTCACGGGCACGCCAACTCGATCGACTGTCAGCTGAACGCTCTGCCGGGGCCGCCGCGTGGTGGCGACCAGTGCAACCGATAACCACCGGTCTCGCCGAGGGTCGCGGCGCTCGATCTGCCTTTTCACGAAGGCGACCCCGTCAGGGAGTGGCGGCCCGAAACGTGACGGCGATGCTGTCGAAGGTGGTCGCGTAGCGGCGGAAGTCGTCGGTCGGAAGCGCCTGGAAGACGAGCGTGATCAAGGTGCTTCCCTGGAACAGGAAGTAGTGGGAGTGCGTTCCGCGACGGCCGGAAGCGTCGCGGAAGGAGTAGAAGTAGAACCAGCCCGGTAGGCCGATGCGCCGTGCTCGGCCAGGAGCCGCACCCGCCTCCGACCCTTGGTCACGAGCCGGTTGACGTCGTCGCTCGTCGCGCCGAGCGGGCTCCAGTCGGCCGGGTAGGCGATCGAGAAGCGACGCTGGTCGTCGAGGAAGCGGACGAAGCCCGGCGGCGGGTCGCCCGTCGTCGGCCCTGGGGTCGACGACGGCTGCTGTTGCGGCGAGGCCGGCCGTGACAGGCTGGAGCCGACGCGCTCGCCGGCCGGCATCAACCAGCGCGCGACCGGCAACCATCGCGTGGGCCGAGCCAGCCGCAGCGTGGCCGCCAACCTGAACCCGATCAGGGACGGCTTCGCCAACATCGTCGACGAGGTTGGCCAGCCCCCGGGCGCCGCGGGGCACCGGCAGATAGAGGGCGACTTCCCCCTCCACGCGCACGCCAATCTCGATCGACTGCGCGCTGCGCCCGCTGCGCCCGGCGGGGAATCCGAGCGAGTACTGCATGCGCTGACCGGTCGCGCTCGACCGGCCTCTCTCTCGGCGAGGAAGACCGGAGAGCCCCCGTCAGCGCGTGGCGGCGCGGAACGTGACGGCGATGCTGTCGAAGGTGGTCGCGTAGCGGCGGAAGTCGTCGGTCGGAAGCGCCTGGAAGACGAGCGTGATCAGGGTGCTTCCCTGGAACAGGAAGTAGTGGGAGTGCGTTCCGCGACGGCCGGAAGCGTCGCGGAAGGAGTAGAAGTAGAACCAGCCCGGTAGGCCGCCGAGCTCGATGCGCCGTGCCTCGGCCAGCAGCCGCACCCGCTCCCCCGAGGCCACGATCTGGTCGGTGAGCCGCTTCGCCGCGGGCAGCTCACGCGCCTCCACCTCGAACGCGAGCGGTACCGACCGGACGAGCAGCGACGCCGCCCGACCCTTGGTCACGAGCAGGTTGACGTCGTCGCTCGCCGCGCCGAGCGGACTCCAGTCGGCCGGGTAGGCGATCGAGAAGCGACGCTGGTCGTCGAGGAAGCGGACGAAGCCCGGCGGCGGGGCCGGTTGCGGTGGCGGCGAGGCCGGCCGGGGCAGGCCGGCACCGACGCGCTCTCCCGCGCCGCCTCCGATGGTCACGCCGATGCCCACGGCAAGGAGCATTCACGGGCACGCCTACTCGATCGAGTGCCAGCTGGATAAGCCTGGGGCTCCAGGCGAACCCGCCGAGCCGGGACCGCTGCATGCAGTAAACCCGTCGTCTCGCTGACGTGCGCGCGCGCTCGCGCGCGGAGGCGATTCCGTCAGCGCGTGGCGGCGCGGAACGTGACGGCGATGCTGTCGAAGGTGGTCGCGTAGCGGCGGAAGTCGTCGGTCGGAAGCGCCTGGAAGACGAGCGTGATCAAGGTGCTTCCCTGGAACAGGAAGTAG
>JALYQB010000450.1 GCA_030856045.1 Actinomycetota bacterium | reverse complement strand
GCAGGGCATGGGTCTTCCCAGTCCCCCTGCGCCCGTACAGGATCTGATGGTCTGTCGAGTGCAGCATGGCGGAGAATGACCCGGCCGCGACGAACGTCATGGCGAGGGTGGAACGGTCCGTGCTCTCGGCGCGTCGCGGAATCCGCATTAGGACCTGATTGAGGTGTTGCTGCCGAGTAGTAAGTTTCATTACGCTTCAGAGTACCATGTGCGGCCGTGCGGCCTCAGAGCCTATTGGCGAACAGGTCGTGGTCTGACGTGCGCTGGTACCACCCCGGGGCATCTACTTGCCGCTCGGCTGACTGACTACCTGGCAGAAGACCGGTCGACAAGAGGGCTGATCAGTCCAGTTTGAGTCGGTCGGGACGGGTGTAGATGTTCATCGAGTCGCCGCGCAGGAAGCCGATGAGGGTGATGCCTTCGTCCTCAGCCAACTCGGCGGCCAGCGACGACGGGGCGGACACCGCGGCGAGGGTCGGCACCCCGGCCATCGCGGCCTTCTGCACCAGCTCGAACGACGCCCGGCCGGACACCATCAGCACCGTGGCTGTCGCGGGCACCCGCCCGGCGAGCAGCGCCGCCCCGAGCACCTTGTCGACGGCGTTGTGCCGCCCGACGTCCTCGCGCACGGCGACCGCGGTGCCGTCGGACTCGTAGAGCCCCGCGGCGTGCAGCCCGCCCGTCGAGTCGAACACGCGCTGCGCTGAGCGCAGGGCGCCGGGCAGTAGGCCGCTGGAGGCGAATCTCGATGGTGACGGAGTCGCCATCCTCCCGGCGCTCCCGCGCCTCGATGACGGTGCGGGTCTCATTGCGTCGGCCATGTAGGCTTAGGGAATTGAGCCGAGCGGCATGTCGTATGTCGAGTCAGCAGATCAAAGACCTCCGCCAGATCGTGGTGGGGTTCGTCGTGACGGCCAAGACGTACCTTCAAAAGTACTTCGGGACCCGGAGGCTGCGCCCACCCGCCGGGTGCTGATCAGGATCTCAAACCTGGACCGGCACGCCCACGATCCGTGACACCCTGATCAGCATGAGGGGTGACGGGACCGTTTCAGGTCGCGGGCCCTACAGATGATCTGGTCGTACTTAACTAGGGAACGTAAGTATGTACACCAGCCAAAAATGGGCTCGCGCGATGATGTAACATAAGTTAGGGTCGCCAAAGAACGCGTAGACCAGACGGGACAGCTGGCCACTGTCCGCCAGTCGTCGTTCAAAAGCCGCATGGCATCACTCGAGCTTTGCCAGGGGGATGGCTTCTTTGGCGTAGCTGAACTCGTCTGGCGGGATGCCCTGCGGCGAGTACAACCACCCCCCACGGTCGCGGGGTTTGGAGCCCAGGTCGCCGTCCAAGAGCAGGCCTACGTAGCAGCCGTAGTCGATGGCGAACCCGTCGTAGAGCGTGCCCGGATTCTTCCGGTCCGCGATGCCGCGTCGCAGCACGTGCAGCAGGCGCCCGTCGTAGAGCTCGTTGATCGTCTCGTGCCGTGCGACCAGTTGGTCGAGTAGGAAGCAGCGGGAGCGCCGCCGCCCCACCACCTCGTCGACCAGCAGTCGCAACATCTGGCGGGCCGACTCGTTCGTGTTGATGGCGGTCTGCTTGTCACGCAGGTACCAGTCCCGTGCCGCCCGGCGCACGTCCGGGAGACCGATCGGCTTGTCGTGAGCGTGCTGCGCGGCCAGCGCCGCGATGTTGATCGCGTCCCTCGGCACGCCTCCCGCCGCGCGCACCAGCTCGGGGAAGGTGTTGTGACTAAAGGTGGCCTCGATGAAGCTGTCCGCATCCGGCGGCGGTTCGGCGATCATTGCGGACAGTTGTGTACCGGTGTGGTTGTGGAACAGCTGCCCGAAAAACTCCTGCGCGCGGCTGTGAGAATTGTCGAAGATCATGGAGTCATCGAGGCTGACCGCGGAGGCCGCGTCGGCGCCGACCTCGATCCCGACGTAATCTCCGCTCAGCGAAGGCTGACTGAACCGCGACCGACGCTCGATCGCCGCAACCTTGACCGTGATAGCCGCAGTCGGTAGGACACTGCGGCGCAGCAGGTCCGCCAACAGGGGCTGTAAGTCGAGCGGGACGCTACTCCATTCGTCCAGCAGCAACCACAACCGCGCACCGCCCAACGCGCTGACAATGGCCCTAAGGGCCCTGCTGAGCGGTCCGAACACGACGTGATGCCGCTCGGTTCCGGTGCGCCGCAACCGGCTCTCCGCCGTGGCCGCCCTGCGCTGCGTCGCCGACACCCTGGCATTCGGCGGCACGGTCAACTCGATGCCAATCGAGGACTCGGCCAAGCCACCGAATTTGGTCTCCCGCTCCACCTCACCGACGACCTCGACCGCGGTCGCCGCCTCCGCCAGCGCGTCCAGCGCCAGCAGCAGGCCGCTCTGGTCGCCAATCTCGCGTTCGAAAGCCACCGAGATCAATTCGTCCTGGATCGCCTCGAGCGTGTCCACTAGCAGGTGAGTTCCGCGCACAGCCGGACTCAGGTTACTGTCGGCGTACATGCCCCCGGCCGAGCCGATTGTGCGCAGGTCCACGTACACCGCTACTTCACCGGCGCGTTCGATCAAGTCGCTCAAGTAGAGCAGGGCATGGGTCTTCCCAGTCCCCCTGCGCCCGTACAGGATCTGATGGTCTGTCGAGTGCAGCATGGCGGAGAATGACCCGGCCGCGACGAACGTCATGGCGAGGGTGGAACGGTCCGTGCTCTC
>JALYQB010000406.1 GCA_030856045.1 Actinomycetota bacterium | reverse complement strand
CCGCGGGGGCGCCGATGGAACGCACGGCGTCGCGCGCGCCCCCGGCGTCGCCTGCGAGCTGCCAGCCGAGCAGGCCGAACGCGCCGCCGAGGAACAGCCCCCTGGCGACGATCACGAGCGGGCGCTTCCACCGCGGCTCCGGGGTGCTCAGGTCGATTCCTCCCACGCCCCGGCCAGCAGCGCACGCGTCTCCTCGAGCAGCTGCGGCAGCACTTTGGTGGCACCGACGACCGGCATGAAGTTGGAGTCCCCGCCCCACCGCGGCACGACGTGCTGGTGCAGGTGCGCGGCGATGCCTGCGCCGGCCACCACGCCCTGGTTGATGCCGATGTTGAAGCCGTGCGGGGCGGCGGCCCGGCGCGCGGCACACATCGCCTGCTGGGTGAACGCCGCCAGCTCCGCGGTCTCGTCCCCGCCGAGGTCCGGGTAGTCCGCGACGTGGCGATAGGGCACGACCATGAGGTGCCCGGGGTTGTACGGGTACAGGTTCAGCACCGCGTAGACGGTCTTTCCGCGGGCGACGACCAGCCCCTGGGCGTCGTCCATGCCCGCGATGCGGCAGAACGGGCAGCCGTGCTCGGCGTCGCCTGCCGGCTTGCCCTCGCCCTTGATGTAGGCCATCCGGTGAGGCGTCCACAACCGCTGCAGGGCGTCGGGCTCACCGACCCCGTCCTGGGGACGCAGCTCCGGCGGACCCATACCCCGATCCTAGGCCGGGTCAGCGGCCGGGCAGGTCGAGGGCCTGCTCGCTCGGCACGTCGTTCACGCGCCGCTGGACCCACCCCGCGACCGCGTCGACGGCGTCGCGCACGGGCACTCCGTTCATCTGGGCACCGTCGCGGAAGCGGAAGGACACGGCGTCCGCCTCGACGTCCTTCGCACCCGCGAGGAGCAGGAACGGGACCTTCTGCGTCGTGTGGTTGCGGATCTTCTTCTGCATCCGGTCGTCGGATGCGTCCACCTCGACGCGCAGGCCACGGGTCCGCAGCGCCTTCGCGACCTGCTGCAGATGGTCCACGTGGTCGTCGGCGATCGGGATGAGCACTGCCTGCACCGGCGCGAGCCAAGCCGGGAAAGCACCGGCGTAGTGCTCCAGCAGCACCCCGAAGAAGCGCTCGATGGAGCCGAACAGCGCCCGGTGGATCTTGACCGGCCGCTGCCGCGAGCCGTCCGACGCGGTGTACTCCAGCTCGAAGCGCTCCGGCATGCTGTAGTCGAGCTGGATGGTCGACATCTGCCAGGTACGCCCCAGCGCGTCCTTGGCCTGCACCGAGATCTTCGGGCCGTAGAAGGCCGCGCCGCCGGGATCCGGCACTAACTCCAGGCCGGAGTCCTCCGCCGCCAGCCGCAGCGTTTCGGTGGCCTCTTCCCAGGGGGCATCGGATCCGACGTGCTTGTCCTCGTTGCGGGTGGACAACTCGAGGTAGAAGTCGTCGAGGCCGAAGTCGCGCAGCAGCCCGAGAACGAAGCCCAGCAACGACTTCAGCTCGCCGGGCACCTGCTCCGGAGTGCAGTAGATGTGCGCGTCGTCCTGTGTCATGCCCCGCACCCGGGTCAGCCCGTGCACCACGCCGGACTTCTCGTAGCGGTACACGGAGCCGAACTCGAAGAGCCGCAGCGGCAGCTCGCGGTAGGACCGGCCCCGCGACCGGAAGATCAGATTGTGGAACGGGCAGTTCATCGGCTTGAGGTAGTAGTCCTGGCCCGGCTTGGTGACCTCCCCTGCCGCGTTGGTCTCGGCGTCGAGGTGCATCGCGGGGAACATGCCGTCGCGGTACCACTGCAGGTGCCCGGAGGTCTCGAACAGCGCGCCCTTGGTGATGTGCGGGGAGTAGACGAACTCGTAGTCCGCTTCCTCGTGCCGGCGCCGCGAGTAGTCCTCCATCGCGCGGCGCACGATGCCACCGCGCGGGTGGAACACCGCGAGCCCGGAGCCGATCTCGTCGGGGAAGCTGAACAGGTCGAGCTCGGCGCCCAGCCGGCGGTGGTCGCGCCGCTCCGCCTCGGTGAGCATCTCCAGGTGGTGGTCCAGCGCCTCCTGCGACTCCCATGCGGTTCCGTAGATCCGCTGCAGCTGCGGGTTGAGCTCGCTGCCGCGCCAGTACGCCGCGGCGCTGCGCATCAGCCGGAACGCCGGGACGTGCTTGGTGGTCGGGAGGTGCGGGCCGCGGCACAGGTCGCTCCACACGACCTCGCCGGTGTGCGCGTGGACGTTGTCATAGGCGGTCAGCTCCCCCGCGCCGATCTCCATGACCTCGGAGGTGTCGACAGTCGGGCCCGCGAGCGACCCCTCGACGCCCTTGAGGTCGACCAGCTCCAGCTTGTACGGCTCACCCGCCAGCTCGGTCCGCGCCTCGTCGAGCGAGCCGTACGCCCGGCGGGAGAACCGCTGACCCGCTTTGATGATCTTGTGCATGGTCTTCTCGAGCGCGGCGAGGTCCTCGGGCGTGAACGGCCGGTCGACGTCGAAGTCGTAGTAGAAGCCGTCCCGGATCGGGGGACCGATACCCAGCTTGGCGTCCGGGAAGTGCTGTTGGACGGCCTGCGCGAGCACGTGCGCGGCGGAGTGGCGGATCACCGCGCGGCCGTCCTCGGAGTCCGCCGGGACGCCCTCGACGTCGGCGGCGGCGTCGGGCGCCCAGGCCAGGTCCCGCAGGGTGCCCTCGTGGC
>JALYQB010000401.1 GCA_030856045.1 Actinomycetota bacterium | reverse complement strand
GCGCGGGGGCGGGCGAGGTCACCGAGGCGATCGCCGAGCGGGCCGGCCGGGGCGCCACGGTCATCGCGATCGAGCGCGATCCGGAACTCGCGGGCCGGCTCCGCGCGCGGGGCCTCGGGGTCGATGTCGTCACGGCCGACGCACTGATCCTGCCCGCCATCCTCGCCGACCGGGGGCTGTCCGAGGTGGACGCGCTGGTGTCGGTGCTGCCGTTCACGCTGCTGCCGCACGGGCAGCAGCGGCGGTTCCTCGACGTCTTCGCAGCGGCGCTGCGCCCGGATGGCGTGTTCACCGCCGCCGCCTACAGCAGCGGATACTGGACGCCCACCGCGCGGCGCTTCCGCGGCGAGCTGCACCGGGCGTTCGACGAGGTCGTGCCCACCCGTACCACCTGGCGGAATCTCCCGCCCGCCATGACCTATCTCTGTCGGCAGCCGGTGCGATGAAACGGTCCGACAGGGCAGAATCCGCCTGGCGGAACGGGAACAGAATCACCTACTCTCAGCGCTCCATCAGCATGCGGCGGGCACTCTTGAGCACACTGAGACCTCTGGACGTGGCGAGGATATGAGCAGCGTGGGCGCGAGGGCGACGATCCGCCTGCGCGTCGTGCACACCGCACGCCTCGAGACGCTCGCGCGGCAGGCGGGGTCCTTCACCGCGATCGGCGCGGCGTCCAGCCTCGCCAACGCCGGGCTCTACCTGCTGCTGCGCGAGTGGTTCAACGCCGTGACCGCGTTGGTCATCGCGGTCGCGGTCACCACCCTGGCCAGTACGGAGGCCAACCGCCGGTTGACCTTCGACAGCGCCCCCGGGTCCCGCACGAGCTTGACGGTGCACAACCTCTCGGTGATCCTCTTCTACTGCACCTACAACAGCCTCGCGCTGTGGGTGGTGCACATGCTGGTCACCAACCCGCCGGCGCGGGTCGAGAGCGTCGCCATCCTGGTCGCCAGCATCGCCGGCGGCGTCGCCCGGTTCGCATTGCTGCGGGGATGGGTCTTCCGGGACCGCACCGACGACGACGCGCCGCCCCCCGGTGACCCGCACGAGGCGATCACACCGGAGCCCGCCGGGCGCGGTTCCCCTCACCGCCACCGGCTCTACCGCGTCCACCGCTGACCGCTCGAGCGACTCAGGCCGCGCTGGCGAGCAGTCCGAGCCGCTGCAGCGCGGTCCGGACCACCGCGGTCTCGGCCTCGTCGGCGGGCAGCATCGGCAGCCGCAACCCGCCCACCGGACGCCCGAGCAGGTTCAGCGCCGCCTTCACCGGTATCGGGTTCGTGGTGACGCCCATCGCGCGGTACACCTCGTGCAGCGACGCGTCGATCTCGACGCGGCGCTCGGGCTCGTCGACCATCCGACGCATCAGCTCGCCGACCACATGGCTCGCCACGCAGATGCCACCGCAACCGCCGAGGTCCAGCGTCCGGGCGAAGATCTCGTCATTGCCCGCGTAGAGGCCGAGGCCGTCGACCTGCGCGAGGTTGGCGTTGTTGGCCTGCTTGACGTAGTCCACTCGCTCGATCTGGGCCAGCTCGGCGAGCAACGTGTTGGGCAGGTCGAGCACCACTCGGGCCGGGATGTTGTAGAGCACCACCGGCTTGTCGGTCGCGGCCGCGACCTCCTGGTAGTGCCGCACGATGCCGCGCCGGTTCGGCTTGTTGTAGTACGGCGTGACGGACAGGACCGCGTCGACGCCGAGCTCGGTCGCCCGGTGGGTCAGGTGGCAGGCGTGTCGGGTGTCGTTCGACCCGGTGCCGGCCACGATCGTCGTGCCTGCGGGCCGATGCCGGCAGGCGAGCTCGATCACCCGCAGGTGCTCGTCAACGTCCAGAGTGGACGCCTCTCCGGTGGTGCCGCACACCACGAACCCGTCGGAGCCGTGCGCGGCGAGATGGTGCATGAGGTCGACGAACGCCTGCTCGTCGACGGCCAGCTCGTCGTCGAACGGGGTGACGATCGCGGTGAGGAGACATCCGAGCGACATGGCTGACAGCCTCCCCCTTCGGCTACGCGGAAGTCGAGCGGACGACCGGGTTCACCCGCGCCGGGCGCCGGGATGCGCCTTGCACACTGCGGCGATACCTCACGTATGCGACGGTGATCGGGTCGAGAACCCGATCATGTGGAGTACCCGAACATGCGGCGAGCGCTACTGGCACTTGCGACGGCGGGGCTGCTGGCGTTGACCGGATGCGGATCCGACACCGACCCCGCACCAGCGGAACCCGCCCCGACGGACGCCCCGCCTGCCACGCCACCGCAGGTGGCAGGTCTCGCCGTCTACGAGAGCCGCTACGACGTGGTCGAGACGAGTATGCGCGTGCAGGACGGCCTCCGGCAGGCCGGCATGGTCGTGGCCGTCGTCGACCACGCCGCCAACGCCTCGAGCGTCGGCCAGGAACTGCGCCCGACGACGCTGGTGATCGGCGGAGCGCCTCCCGCCGGCACCCCGATCATGCAGGAGCAGCAGCGCGCCGCAGTCGACCTGCCCCAGAAGTTCCTGACCTGGCAGGCCGAGGACGGCACCACCTACCTCGCTCACAACTCCGCCGAGTACGTCGCGGCCCGCGCCGGCATCCCGGCCGACTCCCCGGCGCTGGACGTCCTGCGCACCGCCGCGGCCCGGATCTCGGCCGCGGCCAGCGGCACCGACCGACCGCTCTCCGCCGGAGCGGACGTCTCGGTTGTGACCGGCGACGGCTACCTCGTCGAGCAGACGAGCGACGCGAGCGTCCCGCAGTCGATCGCCCGCTACCAGCAGGCCTTCACCGACCGTGGCCTGATGGCGGTCGCCACCGTCGATCACGCGAAGGGGGCCACCTCGATCGGTGAGCAGTTGCGGCCGACGCAGGTGACGTTCGTCGGGAACCCGATGGTCGGCACCACCCTGTTGCAGGCGAGCCAGACGATCGGCATCGACCTGCCCGTCCGCTACCTCGCGTGGGAGGACGAGGCCGGCACCGTGCACCTCGCCCACCCCGATATCCGCGTGCTCGCCGAGCGACACTCGGTCACCGGCACCGACGAGACCCTCGACATGATCGAGATGGCGACCGCGCGTCTCACCGGCACCGCGGCCGGCGCAGGGGGCTGAGCACCAGCGGACGCGACCGACGACGAAGCGCCGCTCGCCCGCCGAGGTTACTACCCCCAGGGGGTAGACATATATACCCCATGGGGGTTAGCATCGGTCGAGCACGACCCGAACGGGTCGGCGAGGCGGAGGAGACGAGCGATGACCACCAGCACCTACACCGTGACCGGCATGACGTGCGACCACTGCGCCGGCGCGGTGCGCTCCGAGATCGGACAGACCCCGGGGGTGTCCGACGTGCAGGTGGACCTGGCCACCCGCCAGGTCACCGTCACCAGCGACGGCCCGGTCGACGACGCGGCGGTGCGGGCCGCGGTCGACGAGGCCGGCTACGACGTGCAGGACTGACGGCATGAACGTCGGAGCCAAACTCGGGGGGTTCGCCCTCGTGGCCGCGCTCGTCTTCGGCGGCGCCTACGGGATCGGCCAGGCGACCGGCGCGGTGGGCACCGCACGGGATGTCCCCGACAGGGATGGTCACGGCAGCAGCCACGGTGACCCGCACGGCGCGGCGCCGGAGCGAACCGCGGGCGAGCTGCCCGCGGGCGGGCTGCCCGCGGGCGGGCTGCAGGTCAGCCAGGACGGTTACCGCATCGACCTGGTCTCCGGTGACGCCGCCGCGGGAACGCCGGAAGAGCTCACCTTCCGGATCCTCGGCCCCGACAGCGCACCGGTCACCGCGTTCACCCCCACCCACGACAAGCCGCTGCACCTCATCGTGGTGCGCCGCGACCTCACCTCGTTCCAGCACGTGCACCCGGTCATGAGCGCCGACGGCACCTGGCGGATCCCGCTGAGCTTCCCGACCGCGGGCGACTACCGGGCGTTCGCCGACTTCGCCCCCGAGGGCAGATCCGAGGCGATCACCCTCGGCACCGACGTGGGTGTGGCCGGTGAGTACGCGCCTGCGGCTCTGCCGGCGGCGTCGCGCACCGCCACCGTCGACGACTACACGGTGTCGCTCGCCGGGGACCTGGTGCCCGGCCGCACCAGCAAGCTGACCCTCACCGCCAGCTTGGCCGGGCAGCCGGTCACCGACCTGCAGCCCTACCTGGCCGCCTACGGGCACCTGGTCGCGCTGCGCGACGGGGACCTCGCCTACCTCCACGTCCACCCCGACGGCGAGCCCGGCGACGGGCGCACCCGCCCCGGCCCTGCCATCACGTTCTTCGCCACGGCGCCCTCGGCAGGCGACTACGGCCTGTTCCTGGACTTCCAGCACCAGGGCGTCGTGCGCACCGCCGCGTTCACCGCCACCGCCGGTCCCTCCCCCGCCGCTCCGGCAGCCGAGGAACACGGCGCCGCGGGCCACAGCCACTGACCGACCACCGACGATCCGAGGAGGGGTGATGGCTGCCATCACCGAGAACCCGACACCGGCCCCCGCTCGAGGCGGGCACGTCGACCTGGCGATCACCGGCATGACCTGCGCCTCGTGCGCCGCCCGGATCGAGAAGCGGCTCAACAAGCTCGACGGCGTCACCGCCACGGTCAACTACGCCACGGAGAAGGCCGGCGTCGACTACCCGGACGGCGTGGACCCAGCCGACCTGATCGCGCAGGTGGAGAAGGCCGGTTACACCGCCACCCTGCCCGCCCCGCCGTCGACGGCTCAGGTCGTCGAGCCGGACGGCACGCCCGACCCGGCCGGGCCGTTGCGGCAGCGGCTGTTGGTCTCGCTGGCGCTGTCCGTGCCGGTGATCGCCATGGCGATGGTCCCCGCGCTGCAGTTCACCTACTGGCAGTGGCTCTCACTCACCTTGGCCGCCCCGGTGGTCGTGTACGGCGCGTGGCCGTTCCACCGGGCGGCCTGGACGAACCTGCGCCACGGCACGTCCACGATGGACACCCTGATCTCGATGGGCACCCTGGCCGCGCTCGGGTGGTCGCTCTACGCCCTGTTCTTCGGCACCGCAGGCGTGCCGGGTATGACGCACCCCTTCGAGCTGACCATCGCCCGGATGGACGGCGCGGCGAACATCTACCTCGAGGCCGCCGCCGGGGTGACCACCTTCATCCTCGCCGGGCGGTACTTCGAGACCCGCTCCAAGCGCC
>JALYQB010000343.1 GCA_030856045.1 Actinomycetota bacterium | reverse complement strand
CGTCCCGGGTGCGCTCCTCGAGCGCTCGGTCGTTCGAGTCGGTGATCCGGACCAACTGGTCCTGGTACGGGAACACTCTGATGGCCTCCGGAATGAAGGCGTGATTCCAGTAGCCATCCTCGGTCTGCAGGTTGCTGAACATGGTGAACGAACTCTCGGTCTTGAGCCCGAGATAGGGGCTGAGGCTGTTCGCCACCAGCAGGAGGATTCCCACGGCGAACACCGGATGCCCGAGCCGCCAAGACCGGGGTGGGTGGACCCGCGGGCCCCCTCGCAGCAGACCGAGAGCGAGCAGGATCCCCGCGGCGAGCACAACCAGCACGATGATCAGTCGCGATCCGTAGGAGATCAGGGCGCCACCGACAGCGGGGTGGAAGGACAAGACGACCGCCGCTGCGAGCCAGCAGCCCGCCGCCGCAGGGAAGGCAGCGGGGGAGCCGGCCCAGCGCCGCGCGCGCCGCGCCCAGCGACCGAGTCCGGGGCGCCGGGCTGCGAGGGCCCGGAGGCGGTCCGGCACGTCGGTGGGCAGGAACGCGACATAGAGCGCCAGGGCCAGGGCCGAGAACGGGACGTTGCCCGCGAGGGCGAGCAGGGTGTGGAAGGCCGCCCCCACCCCGAGACCGAGCACGCGGGTACGCGGGACGGCGAGCAGGACGGGGAGCGCGACCTCGATCAGCACCGTGCCCCAGATGGCGGGTGCGACTCGCCACGATCCCTCGAGAAGAGCCGGGTGAAACCACGCGACCTGACTGGACATGAAGGCCGCGCAGCTGATGTCGCCGTCGAAGAAGCCGGTATTCATCTTCGCGACCGCCGCGGCCCCGTAGACGAGCAGGAGCTGCACCCGGAGGAAGGGGGCGACGCGCTCGAACAGCGTGCCGGCGCCCGGCAGCCGCCGCGTCACGAGGGTCGTCCAGCCCACATACGTGAGCACGCAGGCACAGCTCACCAGCACGAGCAGGGTGTGGCTGCCCACCTCCGGCATATCGAGCGCCACGGACAGGACCTCCGCGGCGATCATCGTCAGGAACCGCACGACCGACGTGGGACGAAGGGCGGTCCACAGCGCCGCCAGGATCACGAGTAAGTGCGTAGGGAGGCCCTCGAAGCCGTCCCACCAGAGCTGGTGCAGGATCAGCGACAGGGCGAAGAGCAGGGCGAAGAGGCCGAACAGCGACGTCGTGTCGGCGGGTCGATCGGGCGATGCGGGACTCACCCCCTGTTCGAGGGCCGAGGTCGACCCAGGCTCCGACGTCTCCGCCTCATGGCTTTCTGGTCCGCTCACCACAGTCCTCCCATGAGCCGCGCCCACCAGCGGTCCGGCGCTCGGCGCCTTTCTGTGCCGTTCGCTCGGGCGCATCCAGGCGTTCACCAGCCTGGCCTCGATGCCTCGTGGTCGGTCGCCTCGCAACGTTGTGGTGAAGGCAACCCGAACCGCAGCGGGTGACGCGTCGAACGCTCACCGGGCGAAGTGCCGGGATAGCTGACCCAGCTGTCGCGCAACCGGTGCTCGGTGAGTCGGAGGATCCGAGGAGTGAGGAGCGTCACAATCTTTCTGTCGTGCGGGCGTGCTGCTGTCGGCGACACAGCGGCGGGGCCGGGTGCGGTGCCGGTGGTGACCCTGACCGGGACGCTGACGACGGCCCGCCGGCGCGAGGAGCTGCACCGCGTCACGGTGCGCCAGCAGAGTGGCGAGGGTCGTACCGCCGCATTCGACGACGCGCTGGCCACGCAGCGCTGCTGGTTGCGGCTCGACGACGGGGAGCGCCACGAGCTGCCGGTGTGGCGGTGGCACGCCGAGCCCGACGAGGTTGACGAGCTGATGCTGCACCGGTGCTGGGGACCCACCCTCGACGTCGGCTGCGGCCCCGGGCGACTCACCAGCGCGCTGCGGGCGCGGGGCACGGTGACCCTGGGCATCGACACCTCACCGCGGGCGGTGTCGCTGACCTCGCGTCGCGGTGGGATCGCGCTGCGGCAGAGCGTCTTCGACCGTGTCCCCGGTGAGGGTGCCTGGCAGCACGTGTTGCTCGCCGACGGCAACCTCGGCATCGGCGGTGACCCGCCGGCACTGCTGGGACGGGTGGCGCAGTTGCTCGGCCCCGGCGGCACCGTGATCGTGGAGGTCGACCCACCCGGGAGCGGGCTGCGCTGCGGGCGTGCTCGCATCGGCTCCGGGCAGCCGTTCCCCTGG
>JALYQB010000319.1 GCA_030856045.1 Actinomycetota bacterium | reverse complement strand
GGCCAGCACCGCGTACACCGCGACTCCGACGTCACCCGGCGCGCCCACCGCCCCCAGCAGCGTCCCGATGTTGGTGAGCACGATCATCCCACCCGCCGCCGCGCCCAGCAGCCGCGCCGGCAACCCTCGCACCAGCCACGCCGCGAACGGGGCCGCGACTACACCACCGGCGAGCAGGCCCGCGACCGTCACCCAGGAGATCTCCTCCCCCGGCAGCGCGACGAGGAACCCGGCGCTCGCCGCCACGGCCACCACGAACTCCGCGGTGTTGACCGAGCCGACCACCTTGCGCGGTGACAGCCTGCCGCTCGACAGCAGCGACGACGTCGCCACCGGGCCCCACCCACCGCCCCCGATCGCGTCGATGAAGCCGGCGACGAGGCCGAGCGGGGCGAGGAACCGGGAGCCGGGGCGGCCGGGCCGGACCATGGTCGCCGCGACGGCGCGGAAGCTGAACCGGGCCAGCACGTACGCCCCGAGCACCACCAGCACGACCGCCACCCATGGCGCCGCAACGTGCGCGGCCAGCGAGGACAGCAGCACCGCGCCCAGCAGCGCCCCGACGGCGCCCGGACCTGCGATCCGCGACACGACCGGCCAGTCGACGTTGCCGAATCTGTGATGCGCGATCCCGGACGCCAGCGCCGTGCCCACCTTGGCGAAATGCACCGCGGCGGACGCGGCGGCGGGCGCGGTGCCAGCGGCGAGCAGGACGGTGGTGGCGGTGACGCCGTACCCCATCCCCAGCGTGCCATCGACCAGTTGCGCGACGATGCCGCCCAGAGCGAAGATCACAAAGATGCGCATGCCGTCCTCGGTGGTGGGAGTTCACGCGCCGAAGCGCGGGACCGATCAGCGAGACGGCGCTTGCGCAGAGGAGGCGACCCGCAGCAGGTCGACGTGCAACCGCTGTACCAGGGGGACACGGGGGGTCACGGATCGACTCTTCCAGATGCCGGGCCCAGCCACGACCGCCTCCCACATGATGGACATCATCCCGCACTGTGCAGGTCGGACGTGCCACAGTGTTGACGTGCCACAGTGTTGTTGCACAATCCCGGGCTGGTGTAGTCATACGACATCGAGTAACCATCCGGGCACCGCGTCGTTGACTGTCATGAAGCTGCGAGGAGGTGGTCGCGTGGATCGCGCATTCCGACGGGCCGTGCTCGAACGTCTGACCGTGCTCGACGAGATGGTCGAGCAGCCGGGTGCTGATCTCACGGCACCCCTCGCACGTACGGAGCTCCGCCGGATAGCCGGCGGGTGGCGCGACCTGCTCCGCAAGCACCAGCCCGACCCTGCGGGACGGTGCCCCGTCTGCTCCGGGTGGCTGCGCCGCCGGAAGTGGCCGTGCGAGGTGTGGATCACCGCACACCGGCAGCTGATCGGCGACGCCGCCGACGTGACGCAGCAGCGCCCCGCGCTCGGTGGCGCCTTCCGTCGACCCCGCGACGTCGAGGTCGTGGCCCGCAGCCGCCCGCCCGACGATGCCGATTCCGTGGCTGACGTGCAGATCCCCTCCGCGCGGGGACCGCTGCCCGAGGGGGACCCGGTGCGGATTCACCGCGCTGCCGTCACCGCGCGGCCCCCGACGATGCCACTTCCCCGCCTGGTCCGCCGTCCCGGCCGCTGAGCCGACCCGGTCAGGAGCACACGCTCGCAACTCGGCACCGCCACGCCCGGTCGCGTCGACCGCGAGGCGTCCGATGCGGCCACGCCCTCGGGCAGGATGGAGGGCACGGCGAAACAGGGGGCGATGTGCACGACGGCAGCGGCCGCATCGTGGTGGACGGGCTGAGCAAGAGCTTCGGGCCGGTGGCCGCGGTCACGGATCTCAGCTTCACCGTGGAGCCCGGCGCGGTGACGGGCTTCCTCGGGCCCAACGGGTCGGGCAAGACCACGACGCTACGGATGATCCTCGGCCTCGTGCGCCCCGACTCGGGAACGGCCACCGTGAACGGCATGCCTTACGGGAGGCTCGGGCAGCCCGCGCGTGTGGTCGGCGCCGTGCTCGAGGCGCAGGGCTTCCACCCGGCCCGTCGCGCGCGGGCCCACCTGGGCGTGTACGC
>JALYQB010000315.1 GCA_030856045.1 Actinomycetota bacterium | reverse complement strand
ACCTCGGGGCCGACCTGAGCGAGATGGTCATCACCGCCGACGCCCTCCACACTCAGCGTGCCCACGCCGAGTACCTGAACTCCCGCGGCGCGGAGTTCGTCCTGACCGTCAAACAGAACCAGCCCGGCCTCTACGCCGCCCTCGACGCGCTGCCCTGGGCCGACACCCCGATCATCCACCGCGACGTCGACACCGGCCACGCCCGGATCACCACCCGCACCATCCAGACCCTCCCCGCCCCGGCCGATCTGCCATTCCCGCACGTCAACCAGGTCTGGCTGATCGAACGCTACGTCACCGACCCCACCGGCACCCCGCGCTCCGCAGTCGCCGCCCTCGGCGTAACCAGCCTGACCGACACCCGCGCCACCCCCGAACAGGTCGCCGGCTTCGTCCGCGAACACTGGGGCATCGAGTCCCTGCACTGGCTGCGCGACACCGTCTACCGCGAGGACAACTCCACCGCCCGCACCGGCTCCGGACCACGCGTCATCCCCGCGCTCCGCAGCCTCGCCCTGGGCGCCATCCACCTGATCGGACGACGCGACATCACCGAGACCACCAGATGTGCAACCCGCCTCATGGACAGATCCTTCAAGATCCTCAACCTCACATGATCTTGGAACGCCCCTGGGACGTGCCCGAACGGTCATGAATGAGACGACAACTGAGACTGGCTCAAGATCGGCTTTCCGCTGCTGCGGCGAGGAGAACCCAGGACGCCCAGCGCCTCCGCCGCCGGCGGGGGCGGCCCAGCCGGCGGCGACGACGAACGTCGCGAGGGAGCACGGCCCGCGACGCGGCCTCTGTCAGCAAGTTCTCCGACGGCGGCACGTTCTCCTCGGACTACCAAGCGGCTAGTCCTGCTCGTCGAGCTCGGCGTCGACCTGGTCGAGGGGATGCCCGGTCATTGCCTTCGACGGGCCGCGTGGGTAGGCTACGAGAGGGTACTGCTGCCCCTACGCAGAACTGTCGCTGCGCGACCGCCTTCCGCCGGCCCTTGACCCGCCCCTCCATCCACAACCCCTTGGCCAGTGTTCGGGCAGGCCCCTGGCCCCAGGCGCTTGGCCAGAGGGCTGGGTCAGCCAGCCTGCGCGTAACAATCTGTCCAGTAGCCACGATGATTCGGTCAAGGGCACGGAGCTCACCCTGAGCAGCAATAACGGCAGGCCATCACGCACCGACGTCAGGGTGGCAATGGTCGAGTAGTTCGTCGCGGTTTGCCCACGGGCTACGAGGACATTGATTAGATGTTCATGACAAGGGGAATACTTTCACTGAGAGGCAAGCATGACAACATCAAAAGACGCCACTTTAAAGGAAGACGACCACAAAGTATGGCCAGGAGCCTTCGCCGCCTACCGCACTGCACTCAGGCAAATCAAGAAAAATCCTGGGCCGGCCCTATTATTCATTGGTGTCTATGCCCTCTTCAGTGTTATAAGCTCCATAGCGCAAGGCGGTAAACTCTATGCCGATCCGGCGTATGCACCCTATGAAGACGCTGCGATACTCATATTTTTACTAGCCTTACCTGTGTACGGTCTGGCGCTGGCGGACGGCAGGAAGATCCACACAGCTGAATTCATGCGCTTCAATGCCAGTAAGTATTTCTCGATTTCTGTAGCTGTCATCTTATACTGTTTCATTGTCGGCTTGTCTCTTCTGCTTTTAATTATTCCTGTTATATGGACAGCAGCTTGGTACGCTTTCGAAGTATACCCCATAGCAGATAGAGGCACGGGACCAGTCGCCGCACTTAAAAGGAGTAAGCAATTGGCCGAACGTCATAAGGCGAAAGTATGGCGTTTGATTGGGGTGGGTATACTAGTGAGTATATTGGTTTCCCTACCAGCTCTGGCACTGGCAAATGTACCTTACGTAGGAGGTATCGCTAGCGTATTTGCTATGGCATCTTATATAGCAATAACTTCCGTATCAGGAGCTATCCTCTATCGTTGGCTAGAGCGCAACACCGAACAGCTCGACAGCAAAACCGTAGCCGACGCAGCCGCGCCGTGATCCGCCGTCATACAAGAGAGCCGGCCAGATGCAAGAGACCTACGAAGAAGGTGTAGCGGGCGAGTTGAGACGCCATGGCGGGAGCGCCGTCGACGGTCACAACCCCCTGGTGGTGGGCAAACAGTCGCCGCCCCAGCCTGCGCTCTTGTGCACCAGCGCGCCAGCGAACCAAGCGTCCCGAGCATGCGCATCGCTGCCCATACGGTGCGCCCAACCGCAGTGTGCTCTCACCCAATGCCGAGACTCGGACAGCGCCAGGCCGTTTTCCCACCACGGCCAGGTGCTCGGCTGCTCGGCTCCACGCAGACCCAGGTAGCTGGCCACCCACATGGCCGACGATGCCCAACTGTAATGAGGCGGGGCGCTGCGCCGATGCATAAGCGTGCCCGACACGACGGGCGCCCGGGCGGAGTTCGTCACGGGGTATGGACCACCGCCAAGCAGCAGTGCGCGTATGATTAGCGCCACTGAGTACAGGAAGGAGCCGTAATGGACCCCAGCAGCTTGGCGGTTGGAGCCACCATCGCGCTGGTCGGCGCCGTGCTCGGCAGGCTCAGTCGCCGGACTCCTCAGCCACAAGCAACCGTCCCCTCCGGTCCGGTGTGCTCTTGCAGCCACGGCTACGGCACCCACGAGGATGGCAAAAGTTGCCGGGGCTCCAGTCTGCGCAAGCACTACGACAAAGACGGCTTTCGATTCGGATGGGAGTGGGTGCAGTGCCCATGTGTGCACTATGACGGGGTACCGCCACTGCCCAACCTCGACGAGGTCTGGGGCATCCCGCAGCCCTCACAGCTTCCGAAGGGCCGGCATCATAACCAATAGGGAGAAGCCGGGCGGGTGGTGGTGTTCCACCGCGGGATGACACCGGTGACCGGCCGGGTGCGCCCGGCGTGGCGGCGCCGCGACGTCCGCGCCGCAGACACCTTAACCGCAACGCTCCTCCTCCCCGAAGCGGCCCCCGACCTTCCGATTTTCAGCTGTCCGGTAATTCGTTCCCCGAGTGACCGAACGTTACTTAGACCTGGTCACCGCGACGCCAGGAACATCAGGCCGTACGCCGAACGGACCTGAACTGAGACGTAAACTGAGACGGGGGGCCTGTGGCCGGCTCCTATTTACCGTTCGTGATTAGTAGGAGTGGGACCCGGTCAAGACCTGCCCGGGGGTGATGATCGGCGCGGCATCGAGGGCGACCATCCGCCGCAGCCCGTTGAAATGCTGGCTCACGGGCAGGTTCAACGTCGAGAAGCAAGTGATAACTAAGGAGCAAGCACCGCGACTCCTGCTGCCTCTCTAAAGGCGCGCTACCCAAGGAGAAACTGTACTAGCGGACTCTCAAGACATTCCGATGTAGGCCAGTGAAGGGTCGCGGAAGAATCCGCGGATGACCTCCGGAAGCTGGGCCAGGCGCTCCAGAGCGCGAGTGGCACG
>JALYQB010000311.1 GCA_030856045.1 Actinomycetota bacterium | reverse complement strand
TCCTGGCGGTGCACGTGCGCCGCGGGGAGATCGTCCGCGCCTACCTCGAGCCGATGATGATCGACGAATACGTGGCGCATGGTGTGGGTGCCGGTCTGGCCGATTACGTTGCTCGGACGGCGGCCGGCTTCAGCCGCGGACCGTTCGTCGTCGAGGACGGCGCGGTGGAGCTGGACCTCGGTGGCCGATCGAGGCCGAGCCTGGTGCCGGTGGAGTTGACCGGTTCGCAGACCGGGCGCATCGCCGAGATCGGCGACGGCTGGTTGCTGGAGCAGGCCGACTCGGCCACCTCCCAGTTCGGTACGGATCTGATGTGGGTTGGCGACTTCGAGGACGACGTCTTGGCCGACGGTCCTGGGCCATTGTGGACCGAGGGGGTGGACAACCAGATCGTGCTCGACCCCGCACCGGATCGGGGATACGCCTACCAGCTGCGCCGTGACGATGGGAACGAGGCCCCAGTCGTCGGCAGCCCCATCCACCGGATACTGCTCACCAATCCGGGATCAGTGGGCCTGCGCCGGGCCTCGAGCAAGCTCGAGGACGAGGATCCCGCGGCGACGGCACCACCGGCAGCCGGGGCGACTCTGGCGGACGCGCAAGTGTCGCTGACGGGCCTGCTTCGGATGGACCCCAGTGCCCGGGTCGAGGTGCAGCTGTCCTGGTATCCGGACACCCGCGGACCGTCCAGCTCGCAGACAGTCCAAATGGTCGAGGGCGGTGCAGACGGGACGTGGCAGCCGCTCCGGCTGGACGTGGCGGTCCCGCCGGACGCGGTGGCGGTCGGGGTGTTCGTGCGGCTCTTGCCCCCGGTGCAACTCCCCGGGCAGCCGCCACCGCCCTCGGAGGTGACGGCCGGGCTGGACCGTGTCCGATTGATCGAGTGGTCTCCCCAAGGCACAACCGCGTCGCCGCGGGCCACCCACATCCGCACCTTCGCGGACGGCAGCGCACAATTGAGCCGCGTGGGCACACCGGACGGCTCGGCTCCGCTGCCCATCGAGAAACTACCCGGCTAACAGACCGGTCAGATCCGGCGGGCCGCCCGGAAGCGCTCGGCGAAGAAGCCGTCGCCGTCGAGCACGGACGATCCGGCCATGTCTCCGAGGGTGGGCCCGTCAGGGGTGGCGCGGCTGGAGATGAAGCGATGCCGGTCGTCGCTGTCCCGGCCGAGGTAGATCGCAGAGTGGTCGAGGCCGGGTTCGTCGTCGGTTGTGAAGAAGAGCAGGTCGCCGGCCTGCAGTTTCTCCAAATCGAAAGGCCTCGTGCCGTGGTCTTGGATGACCAGTTCGCCGGGACCGAACACGGCCATCGCGAAGGCGCGCCGGGGCAACCCGGGCCCGGCGGTGTTGCCGCCGAGCAGGGGGTAGCCCAGGCGGTAGCCGTAGACGAGGCGGATGTAGCCGGAGCAGTCGACGGCCCCGTACCGCTCGTCGCTGGGGACCTCGCGGACATCGTCGGAGAACTGCCACGCCACGCCCAGGTAGTCGTAGAAGTCTGAGGCCTCCGCGCGCTTGCGACCCGAGCGCTGCGGCCCGTACGAGGCGTTGCCCGCGT
Organism: Actinomycetota bacterium; assembly: GCA_030856045.1. GTDB lineage: Bacteria > Actinomycetota > Actinomycetes > Mycobacteriales > Pseudonocardiaceae > JALYQB01. The sequence goes on along the minus strand of JALYQB010000311.1, from coordinate 6,476 downwards.
AGCGGATCTCGTCCTCGTCCATCGCGTCGGGCGCATTGTGCAGGTACTCCATGGCTACGGCGAGCACGTCGGGGCTGGTGTCGGTGAGAGCGGAAGCCAGCCACGGCCGTACCCAGGGGTCCTGCTCGGCGCCCGCGGTCCAGGGTTGCGGCGCGAGCCGCACCCAAGTGGTGGTCCGCACGGTGGCATGGGTGAACCGGGGCTCGGCGAAGGTCCGCAGCGGCCCAGCCACTGCGACCGTGCGGGCCCCGTCGGTGAAGGTCGCGACGACGCCCTCCCGGGCGGTTACGACCGTCCGGGAGGGATCGCTGAGCCGGTCGAATCGGAATGCCGTCGGATCAATCGACGAGACAGGCGCAGCCGCGGCCATGTCAGAGTCGAAAACGCGACCCTGAACCATCCCGATCAAGATCCCCGCGACACCGATGACACCGACAGTCAGTGCCAGGATCACGCGACGTGGAGCCGAGCGGCTCGACTGGTGTGCAGGCGACATCATGCTCGTTTCGGGGGTAGAAATCGTGGGTTCCCTTCGCGGGTTGTGTCAGAGCACGTGCACGAGGCCGAGCAGGATGCCGCTGGCGGTCCACGACGAATACTTCATCAGCAGCTTGCAGCGTGACAAGACCCGCAACAGCAGTCCGGAAAGACGCAGCCGCCCAGCTACCGTCTGCCTGCCCCGCTTGCGGCCCCATGGCCCCCGTCCTGCACCGGTTTCGGAGCGCGCCCTTACACAACTCGAAAGATCATAGGTTGACAGGGGCCTCAGCGGTGGGAAGAGCGGGACGGTGAAGGTCCACCCGCAGTCGGTGGCGCGTGCCCGGGACCGGTGGCGTGCCCGGGACCGGTGGCGTGCCCGTCGGGCGCAGGTGGTGTGCGCGGTGCCGGTGATGTATCCGAAGCAGGTGGTGTGCTCGGTGCCGGTGATGTATCCGAAGCAGGTGGTGTGCTCGGTGCCCAGGATGTGTGCGGTGCCGGTGAAGTGTGCTGTATCGCTGGTGTGACCGGTGCCGATGCCAGTGCCGGTGGCGTATGCGGTGCCGGTGGGCCCGGTGCGGTGTCAGCATCAACGGTGAAGGCCGCAACGTCAACGCGGTGGTTATTGGGAGCGACCGGGTGGTGGGAGTTCGGCAGCCTGAAAGTACTGGCAGGATCGGGCGGCCCATTCAACGGGGGCGAGCTCACAAAGATAGGATCATTTCCCGTCACGTGATTCATCATTCCATAAACAGTGCCAGCGCCAGCAATTGTTGCGGCGGCAAGAACGAGGATCAATTGCCGGATTGCCGGTTGGTGATGTGTCGCCATCGGAGCTCCTTTCAACAGGCAAGCCTTAGAGGGTGGGGACCAGGCCCAGCAGAATTCCACTGGCGACCACGCCGTAGGTAGCGAGGCTGACACTTACTGTGGCCAACAGGGTTGCTTTGGGGGGCTGGCGCAAAAGCTGGTAAGCGATCAGGCCGGGAATGACGAAGCCGAGCGTCTGGTGCACAAAGAGAAGCGGATAGTCGTGCTGGACTGCCAAGAAGAGCGCGGTGGACAACAAGACTCCGAGCATAACAACGGCAGCGAATAACCGCTTGCCGTAGAGGATGACCGACCGCTGGAGAAGTTTCATGCCCAAGAAGGTTGCCGCGGTAACGCCGACGATCATTACTGCTTTACGGTAGTCGTCGACTATTGCCAGTGCCATCCATCCGGGGGTAATCATTCCCCCGGGTGAGAGGTTGGTGACAAGGTAGCAGACGAGTGAGAACAGCAATCCCACCGCCAGCAACAAAACCGCAGTCTGCGGTAGTAGCGATCCTGAGATCATTTTCTTCGACTTTCTGTCCGTAGACTATTGTCAGAGATGGGCTATCGGTCAGCGTGCTGATACTAGATCGGTGGGCGAGGCGTCATCGGTGGGCAAGGCATCGATCTGGTGCAACAACACCTCACCTTGTCCATGGATGTTGCCGATGGCAGCTATCGAGAAGTCGCCAGCCAAGTCGGTGGGGCATTCGTCGAGCAGGGTAGTTGTGCGCAACGGCCCGCCCAGGTCACACACTCGGTCAAGAAGTTCCTTGGGCACACCCACGCGTGCACTATGGAGCCGTAATGGAATAACTAAAGCACGTTAATCGGCATCCCCCCTGGTCAGAGGCTTGGAGGCTGTCTCAAGAAAGTAACTTATTTCATTACAGCTACTATGGGTCTGTTCACCGATTAGTACGATGCGATTGGGGTGGACAGTTGCGCACAGCTTACCCATCTGACCGTTGCGCTCTATGCGATCGGGACGGCAGTTGATGACAACAGTCAATGGCCGATAGATGAGACCGCGCTCCTCGAGCATGGTGATATTCATGAGGGTCGAGACGGGATCATTGGACGCGAAGATGTTGGCGAATGACATGGTTCCTTCACCCACCCGGCGCCGCTCAACCCGCACCACCCCAGGGTCCGGCGGTGCTGCGACCATGCCGTCCAACGCAACGGACCGGGTGATGCCCTCAAGCCGGGCGACCTCGAGCGCAATCGCTACGTTTTCTTTGAAGGTGAGCCACGGGAACCGGTTGACTTCGGCATCGGTTACCGATTCGGGATCCACTTCGATCAACCGGCAGCGACGCCGAGCAGCCTCCTCGCGCAGCACCCAGACAAGCTCCCGCTCGGCAGTGACACACACCCCACCACAAGGCATCGAACGACTCAACGAGCGGGCGACGTCTTCGAGCGTGGGACCCATTTCATCGAGGTGGTCCTCGCGTATATTGGAGATCACGCAGACCGTCGACCGAATTAGTTTCTTCTCGTTGATCTCTTGTAGATCCGGCAGCACCGCCATGCACTCGATGACTAACACGCCCGGCCGATACGCCGCCGCGCGGCGCACAATCCCGGTCTGCTCGATGATGTTGGCCAGTCCGAATTTACGGTAGACAGATTCCTCATTCCCTTCTGGGTCAATGAACCGAGCAGCGGTGCCGGTGGTCTTGGCGACCGTAATGAGATTGCCCGCGCGCAGCGCACCGGCAGATAGCCGGGTAATGGAACTCTTGCCCCGGATACCATTGATGACGATCCGGGTGGGGATACTGGTCAGGTGCTGGTTATGGCGACGTTGCTCAACCACACCGGCCAGCAGCAGGCCAGCACACCCGATGACGTAGACCACAAACAAGAAGGTCATCTCAACTCCCGACTCGGGACAGCTGGTCGATCGAAACTCCGATGACTTCAGAACTACTCGCTGGCTGGGAGTGGAATTGTGCCCGGCAGCGGTTGAGGCCTGTGACGATCGCCCCGATCTCGTCGAACCGCTCAGCGCCAGTCGCAGCCGTGTCGCTGGTATTCGAAGCACTCAGTGCTACAGCAACGTCAGCAACACGCCGCAGTGGCCGGATGACCACCAGCCACGTCCATACCAAGACGATCACTCCAGCGGCGGCAGCGAGACCCACCGCAACGAGAACCGTCCGCGCAACCGGGTTGTCCTGGAAAGCGGCGACGCCGACCTGCTGGTCACCGAGGATCACCCACCGCAAGCCTGCAGCTGGGCCCCTGTCCCCAATCGGAAGTGCCGCCAACGCAGAGGTGTCGTTGTTCACCGGGCTCATCTGCACTGTCGCGACGTCATGCAATGCTGCGGCTGCGGAATCGCGAAGAGACGGGTCCGTGAGAGTGGCGAAAGCACGGTAGCCCTGACCGTCCAAGATGATCCGTAACCCACTGTCGACAATCCGCAGATGTGCACCGGGCGTCTGCAGCAGCGCACGCAGTGACGAGACGTTGAACTCAGCTACCAGGGCCTTCGCGCCGTCCGACGTCCACGCGAAGGCTACGATGACAGGGGCACGTCCTGTCGTATTCAGCTGGGTGATTCCGGACGCTGCGGCAGGAATTTGTTGACCCATGCGCAGCGGAGCTCTGCCGGCCTGGGCGATCACCGCGCCCGGCCGGTCAACCACATAAGCCGACCGAAACACTCGCTCGTTGGCTACGAGTTCGCGCATTCGGGGGGCCAGATCGTAACCTCGTACGTCCCCGAGCGGTGGGGTCACCGCCAGCCGTACCTGTGACAGTCCATCCTCAAGCTGATGCCCCACCAACGCTGCCGCTGCAGCAACGAGCTGCCGGTTCTCGTCAAGACGTATGTCGGCCTGTACCGCAGTATCCGGACGCATCACAGTCAGACTGCCGGCGGCCACCCAGCCGAGAACCAGCACACACATCGTTGCCGACACCACGTTGAGGCTCACCCTCCATCGGCGCTGAGGACCGTGCTCTTCGGTCTTGGTGCCGGGTGGCGTACTCCACCGCTGCAGCGCTGCTGCCACCGTGTCAACCTCACGGACCCGGCAGCGGTGCACCACCCGATCTTTCTCTCCGGCAGCGAGCGCGTGAATGTCATCGCGTAACCGACAGATTGGGCGGACCAGCGCTCGTCGAAAGACTATAAATACCAACACAGCCACGACCGCCAAGCTCACCGCGAGGGCCATCCCCGACCGCTCAACCAAACCCAACTGTGAGCTCAAAACTGACGGCGGGACCGTTCGCATTCCTGGAGGCTGCACCTCGATTATGCAAATTCCCGCAACCACGAACAACACCACCAGGAGGAACAGCGACGGTGCGGCCACCCCGGCCGGAAAACGCGGCGCAGGAAAGTTCAACGGTGGCGCCGCCCGCGCCGACCCCAGACTGAACGCTCTACGCGGTCTCGCGATCCCCGCATCGTGAACACAAGGTTGCGAAATCGTAACTTCCGATCCCCCGATCCCAGTCATGGGTCTTCCCACAGCAGAATCCTCATTTCATCGCTACGCTGCTACGCCCCGGAGGTGTGACGCTCGGCTCTCATCCATAAATCGCCCGCACTACCCGACTTGTTACACGCGCTCGGCGCTCGGCCTCAATCTTGATGAGCATCCGCGCCAACAGTCCGTTCCCTCGGGGGGCGGAGGGGGCGGCGGATGTGACTCGCATCCGGTCACCTCTGGATCGGCCCGGGGTGATCTCGCAGCGGAACCCGGCCGAGGGCCGAGCTTCATGGCCGACGGTCCACGGCGTGAAGTCTGGCCGATGTTCGCACGAGCCCAGATCCGGCGCGGAGTACCTGGCCTGCGGGCGAGCGCCCACGAGGAAGTCGGTTGCCGGCTCGGCGTTCGCCACGGCACCGTGGTGGGTGTGAGGGCGCGGCTGCTGGACGATCTGGCGGAGTTCGCCGCGCTCACGAGGCTCCTGCTGGCGGCTGACCCCGTCGCACACACGGTCGCGCTCACCGTGATCGAGTACGCGTTACGCGTTCCTCCCTCGGTCCCACCGGTCCTGGTCGCGGTCGACGGCGCCGCTGCCGCCCTGTGCACCCCGCCACGCGGGCTCATCACCAGCGCGCTTCCGCCGGAGTGGTCGCCTGCAGTCGCGGACGTCCTGGCGGACGCGCACCCGGGGTTGCCGGAGGTGACGGGGCCGCGGGACCGTGCGGAGGCGTTCGTCCTCGCGTGGTCCGATCTCACCGGCGCCGTCGTGCAGGAGCGCAGAGCGATGCGGCTGTTCGCGCTCGGGACCCTCACCGCGCCGAGCGCTGTGCCCGGCGGGGTGCGCATCGCCACCGCGCACGACGTCGACCTGCTCGCCCGGTGGCACCGCGCGTTCGCCGAGGAGGTGGGCGACGGCCTGCTCGCGGGCGAGGACTCCGTGGCCCAGATCCGCGACCAGATGCAGGCCGGCGCGGCGCACGTGCTCTGGTGCGTGGACGGCGAGCCCGTCTCCCACGCGGCGACCCGTTCGCCGGTCGCGGGCATGTCGCGGATCGGCCCCGTCTACACGCCGTCGGAGCACCGCGAGCACGGTTACGCCGGCGCCGTCACGGCAGCGGCGGCGGCGTGGGCGCTGGCGGCCGGCGCGTGCCACGTGGTGCTGTTCACCGACCTCGCGAACCCGGTCTCGAACTCGATCTACCCGCGGCTGGGGTTCCGCCCGGTCCACGACGCGGTCGAGTTCGACCTGCAGGGTCCGCCGTAGACGCGCAGCGCCGATCACAGGCGCAGGACCAGCTTGCCCCGCACATGGCCCTCCTCAAGCAGGCGGTGTGCGTCCGGGGCAGCGGTCAGGTTGAACACCTGCTGGATCTCCACGGTGATGCGACCCTCGGCGGCGCGCTCGGCGAGCCACCCGAGCCCCTCGGCGTCCGGTCGCACGAACACGTACCGCCCGCCCTGCTCCAGCACCGTCGCCGGGTCCACGACGGACACGTGGCGCGCGGGGTCACGCACGAGCGCGGGGGACGCGGCGAGCGCCTGCCCGCCGACGAAGTCCAGCGCGACGTCGACCCGGCCGTCGCCGCCGACGAGCCCGGCCACGCGGTCACCGAGACCGGGACCGTAGGTCACCGGATCGGCGCCGAGGGAGCGCACGAAGTCCGCGTTGCGCTCGCTGGAGGTGCCCAGCACCCGGGTGGCGCCGAGCTCGCGGGCCACCTGCACCGC
>JALYQB010000291.1 GCA_030856045.1 Actinomycetota bacterium | reverse complement strand
TCTCTGACTACTGGAAGGCGCATCCGGGATACTGGAGGGACCTCTCCGTCGTCTGACAAGGAACTACATGGGCAACCCGAACCCGCTGTCGGCCACGTTGCGGCAACTCCGCGTACAAGCCGGCCTGGCGGGCGCGGAAGCAGCTCGACAGGCCGGGTTGAGCCAGTCCAAGGTCAGCCGCGCCGAGACCGGCAGCTTCCTGCCCACCGAGAACGACGTCACAGCACTGTGCCGGGTCTACCAAGCCTCACCGGAGACCCGGCGCGAGCTGCTCGACATGACCCGCGAGCTACACGAGAGCAGCACCTCGGCGCGGGTGGTGCTGCAGCGGGGTGGCTGGTGGATGCAGCAGCGCATCGGCAAGCTGGAAATGGCGGCGTCCCGCATCCGGAACTTCGCTCCAGCAGTAGTGGTCGGTTTGCTGCAGACCGAGTCCTATGTCGACGCATTACTCGGCGACTCCCTGGCCGGAGAGGACCGGCATCGTATGATCTCATCACGGTTGGCGCGCCAGCACATCCTGGACACCGACCGCGAGTTCACCCTCGTCATGGCCGAAGGAGCGCTGCGGTGGAACATGGGCGGTGCCGAGGTCATGGTCGAGCAGTTGGAGCATCTCGCCCAGGAGTCACGGCGCCCGAATGTGCGACTCGGCATCATCGAATGGACGACTCCGGCGACGGTGCCCGCGCTGCACGGTTTCACGATCTACGACTCGCGGGCGGTGCTGTTGGGAACGCAGACCGCTACCGCCATCGTCACCGACCGGCAAGACGTGCAGGGCTACGAAGAACACTGGGCCGAACTCGAACCAATCGTCTCCTACGACGAGGTAGCGCGCGCGGCCGTTAAGCGCGTCGCCAGCGACTATCGCAGTATCACGTAACCAGAAAGGCGCACACGATCAGGCGCCCAGTGTGAGTCAACACAACATCGCATAGTTTGCCATGTTGACAGGACAGGAGATGGCGACGAAGCGGCAACACACTTGCGAGAGTGGTACATCCACCCTGAGCAAGCCGTAACAGCGAAAACAGAAAGAGGCCCCGGCGGTGGCCGCCACCGGAGCCGATGCAAACCCCACCGATGACGAAAGGGCCTTGCCATGCCCACGGCAGACCATATCCAGCACCGCATCACCCGCCCCGCCCCGGTGACCAGCACCGTCGACGGACGTCACCATCTCCTCGACGAGCAGGCCACGACGACGGGGCTGGTGGCCGGCCACGGTGAGTACGCCGCGCTCTGCGGGCGTCCGGTCACGGCGGCATCCCCGGTGACCCCGCCCGGGCCGACCTGCCTGGACTGCGAGACAGCACTGCACCGCAGCACCACGACCAGCGCCGCCTCACACCGCCGTCGCGGTTTGCTGGCCCGACTGCTGCACCGACGCACGTCGGGTACTGGCTCGCGGGCCACGACCGCGAGCAGTCTCCGGACGGTGCGAGCGTGACGTACTGGTATGTGGCGTCCTTCGCAGACGGCGACACCCACCTCGCCGAGCCCACACCACACGCTCACCTGGTGAGCGCGCACTGCGACGGCAGGCAGTTCCGCCCCCTCACCGTTCTGCCCGGGACGCCACCCGACCAGGAACAGGTCTGCCCAGCCTGCCGGTCGGACCAGCCCAAGCGGGGGTCTCATCGTGCTGCGGCAGCCGCGGCCCTACGGGTGCAGGCCGTCGAGGAGACGGGCCGGAATGATGGTGACGGGGAACGGTAGCTCGGCGGCGAACTTCTCGTCCCCGCAGACGCTCGTCACCTCCGCGTAGCGACCCTGCGAGTCGAGCTCGAAGACGGTCAGCACCCCCGGCGGCTCCGGATCGACCACCCAGTACGACGTGGTCCCCATCCGCTCGTACGCGGCCTTCTTGTTGTTCAGGTCGTTGAGCGCGGTGCTTGTGGACAGCACCTCGACCGCGAGCACCGGCGCGACCGGCAGGTTCTTCGGCGTGAGATCGACGTAGCGGGCCACGAGGATGTCCGGCTGGAGCTCGTTGCGGATCGAGGTCCGGACCCCGAACGGGGCGGCCAGCACACGGAACTCAGCCGGGCAGGCGTTCCTGAGCTGCACGAACAGCGCACCGCTGCTCTCCTGGTGATTCCAGCCGGGCGCCGGGGTCACGATGAGCACCCCGTCGATGAGTTCGTAGCGGTGGCCGTCATCGGGCATCGCCGCCAGGTCGTGCACCGTGAAGGGACGGCCTGCCGCGGCACCGACGAAGCCCGGGTCAGCGCTCATAGCTGTCATGGTCCCCTCCTTCCGTCGTCGGGCCAACCCTGACATGAACCACCGACGATTCCGTGCACACCTCAGCACGCTCTGCCCTCCTCTGATCTGAGCTTGCTGGCCGGCGATGTCGCACGCGTGCCGTGGTCGGCTGCCGCACCGGGCCGCGCAGCTCGATGGCGACGTCGGGCCGGAGGACCGCACGCGGCTCCGGCCCGGCTGACGAGCACCTCCGCCCGTGCGGTCGCCGGTCGGGCACACTGGACACCGTGAACACACCGTCGGAGCGGATCTTCGGGCAGCGCGACGACAGGGACGTTCATCCCAGCCCGCCACTCGGGGACACCGCGCGCCGCCGGCTGACCTTGGCTGCTACCGCTGACCGGGTCCTCACCGGAATACCGCTGCGTGCCGCTGTCGCCGACTTCGTCGACGATCTGCGCTGGGCCCGCGACGACGTCGACGTCGTTCACCGCATCCACGAACGCCCCCCGAATGTCGACGAGCACACCGACGCGTACCTTGGCGCGCTCGCCGAGCACGTCAGCGCCACCCGATGCCTCTCGGTTCCCTGCTGGGCGAGCGAGGAGGAGCGGTTCCTGGACCGGATCTGGTGGCCCGACAGGGTCGGGCTGTGGGCCCGCGCCGTCGTGGAGACCCCGGCTGCGTTCCGCCGGCGGGCCATCTTCCGCGGCGCAGGCGCGCTGCGCCGGGTCTGACCGGTGGACCGCGAGGAGATCCTGTCAGCGCTGTCAGCGGTCGGGGCTGATCTGAGGCATCGCATCGGTGAGGACGACGACATCGAGTTGCTCGCCGGTCGGCTCGGGTTCACTCGCCCCGACCAGGTTCTCGACCTCGTCGAGCGGGTTGCCGACCGGCGTCTCCTCACACCCCAGGTCGAGCTGTTCGTCCGCTCGGTGCTCGACAGCAGTGATCGGTGACCAACACCGTTCCGCTCAGCACCCGGAGTGTCTGGTCATAGCTGCGAGCGATCACATATCGGGTCACGGTCGGCGAACGGCTCAGCTACAGTACGCAGGGTGCGGGACGCGTGCCCGAGGGCGCACGAACAGGTGCTGGCAGCACGCGGGCACCACCGCGAACGCCCACACCGTGCGCCGCCGCCCGGTGTGCGGATCGAGCCACACCCCGAGGCTGCCGTGGTCTCACACGGCGATGACCGGCTGGTCCCGGTCAGCAGCCGCCAGCAGAGCTCGGATATCGGCGGGGTCGCTGGTGACGACTGCGGCACCGGGTCGGTTCACCGCCGTGGCGACCACCACCGCGTCGACA
>JALYQB010000278.1 GCA_030856045.1 Actinomycetota bacterium | reverse complement strand
CGTCGGCTCGCCGAGGTGCGGGCCGAGGTCGACCAAGCGGCCCGCGGGCTGGTCGCCGAAGGTGTATCGGTGCGAGACGTGGCCGACCTGCTCGGCATCAGTCCCGGCCGGGTCTCGCAAGTCGTTCACTCCCGGCACAGCGCCTGACCCACGCCCGACGCGGACCGACGAACCATCTTGCGGGCGATGGGGCGTTTCCGGACGACCTTTTGCCGGGCTCAGCCGGCCGCCGAGAACTCCTCGTATCGTTCCTGCAGCCGCGATGGATCGGGCTTGGCGGCGATCGAACGGGGGACCTGCAGTTTCGGCGGTGACATCGGCGGTGGAGCCGGACGGCGAATGATCAGCTCGTGAGCATTGCGTGCTTGCTGAGCTGCTCGACGGCGATCGCGACGTGACGTGGGGTGAACATGCGGGCCTTCCGCAGGTTCCAGCTCGCGATTCGCGTCGCAATCTCATCGGGCTCGGTAGCGACCGGCTCGTACGACGCCGCGAAGTGCGCGGTAGCGAGGAGCTCCAGAGCCGAGGGCTTCGCAGCCGCAGTCGATGCGCATGCGTGGTTCCTCGACCAGGTGCCATGACGTCAGACGGAGGGATCGCGCCTCAATCGAGCAGCCAGTGTCAGGGTTGCCTGGCATCCTGACTTCAGCTGGAACTACACCGGCAACGCGCGGAGGAGAGTGACAACGATGGTTCGAGTCGTGCAGGCCGATCGTCAGCACCTCGAGGCTCGTCGAGCAGAGGTCCTCGCACGGTACGACGTGACGCTCGCTGAGTTCGCCGACCGGGCCGCTGCCTACGCGCTCGTCGGCGATGAGTGGGATGCCTGGGACGAGCTGCGCGGCATCGCCTTCCTGCTCGACGATGTCTGATCCGTCCGCCAGAGAGGCAGGCTTCCGCGAGCAGTTCACCCGCTTCGCCGAGGAGATCAGGCAAGTCGTCAACGCGGTGTTCGGCGGAGACGTCGAGGTCACCGTCACGGATGCCGAGCACAGATCCCAGATCGTGGCCGACGTACCACTCACGGTCGAGGGGCAGAACCTCGCCAGGCTGAAGATCGACTTGTGGTGCTGCCTCGACTCACGACAGCAGTACCTGGCCGTTGAGGAGTCGACCTACCAGCTCGTCGCGCAGGTGGACCGCGCACCGATCTTCCGATTCGAGTACGAGCGGGCCGCCAAGTCCAAGCCTGCGGCACACCTCCAGATCCATGCCCACCGCGGCGCGCTCTCCCACCTGCTGTCCCAAGCGCGGCATCGGACGCCTCACAGTATGGAGTCGCTGCACCTCCCAGTCGGTGGCGACCGCTTCCGGCCGTGCCTCGAAGACGTCATCGAGTTCCTCGTCGTCGAGTGCAGGTTCGACAGCACGGCCGGGTGGCACGCTGCTGTCCAGGCCGGTAGGGAACGGTGGAGACGTACACAGACCCGGACCGTGGTGCGAGATTCGCCGGGCGAGGCCGCAGCCGCCCTCCGGGCACTCGGCTACACCGTCGCGGCACCCGAGGGCGTGGCGGATCCGCAGGACGACGTGGTCCGCATGCGCCGGTGGTGATCTTGATCAAGAGTTCAGGCTCTGGAGCAGGGACAGTCCTTCGATCGAGTTCGACGGATGGAGTAGATGCATGAGCCACGCGATCTCTGCGTACGAGGTCTGGGGCAGTCCGGAGATCGAGGCGGCGGCCCGACGGGTCCTCGACGCCGGTCTCGGACAGGGCCGGTCGGCGATCGAGCCCGCCGCAGCGGCGTGGGCGCCTGACGTGGCCGCCGACCTGCGGCACCGAATCATCGACAACGTCGACGCCGGAGGTGGCGCCTTCCTCGACAAGCTGCGCGCGCAGCTCGACGGCGCGCCGCGCGCTACCTACCTGCTCGCGGCCGAGCTGCTGTTCCTGCAGGTCGTGCCCCTGGATAATGTCGTCGACACCAAACGTCACCGGATCCGCTCGCTTCTGTCCTGGCTGCAGCCACCGGCCCAGCTTCCGGCTGACCTCGACAGAGCGCTCGGCCTGCCGGGGGTGCTCAACGGCGGGCCCGGGTTCGACCAGATCGGGCCGCAGGTGAGGTGGCTGCTTTCGTTCGTCGAGCACTGGCGGCAGCAACCGGAGCCGGACCGGGCCGCCGCGCTCGAGGACCCATGGGCGTTCCGGGCGGTCGTCGCGGCGATGCCGGCGAACCAGCCGAGCATCCGCAACGCCCTGCTCTACCTTGCGTTCCCGCGGTCCTTCTATCCGATCGTGACCCAGGATCACAAACGCGCGATCCGCAACGCGTTCGCCTCGGTCATCGGTGGTCCGACCGGAACGGACCCCGTCAGCATCGACCGTGACCTGCTCGCCATCCGCACCCGGCAGCTCGCCGACGTCGGCGACGCGGATGTCCACTGGTACCACGAGCCCTACTTGTCGCAATGGCAGAAGCTCGTCGACAAGGGGGAGCGTGCCTGGCTCGTCCGCCCCCGACAGCTTGGGGCCGATCTCGTCGTGCGGTGGCGAG
>JALYQB010000257.1 GCA_030856045.1 Actinomycetota bacterium | reverse complement strand
CGCGCGGCCCGCGTGTTGACCGCAGCCGCCGCCGTGACGCTCGTCGCCGTGTCCGCCGGTCTGGGCGTGCGGGTGTCGCAGCTCGACGCCGAGCGCGACCAGCTCGCCGGTCAGGCCTCCGCGTTGTCCGAGGTGGTGGACCGGGCGGCGAACCCGGCGGCCGAGCGGATCTCGCTGCTGCAGACGGACGGCACACCCGTCGCGATGGTCCTCGCGGCGCCCGACCAACTGACGCTCGTCCCGGTCGGGCTGCCCGCGAACCGGACCGGCTCACAGGTCTACGTGCTGTGGGGGCAGGGCTCCGGCGCGCCCGTCGCGCTGGCGGCGTTCGACGTGGCGGCTGACGCCCCTGCGGTGCACACCGTAAGCTCGATGCCGCAAGGGGAGGCGTTCACGGCGTACGCGGTGTCCCTGGAACCGGGACGGACGCCGCCGTCGACGCCCTCCGACGTCATGGCGAGCGGGCAGGTGGAGAGCTGAGCAAGTCGGTCTACGAACGGGCACCGGGGCGCGCTTCTGGGCCCAGGCTGCCGCGTGTACACCACCGGTCCCGGTGGCGGCAGTGGCTCGCGAGCCGGCCGGCGGTCGACCTCACCTACCGCATCGTGGTCGGGGTCATAGGCACGATGGTGCTCGCCGCCGGCGTCGCTGCGATCCCGTATCCCGGACCGGGCTGGCTGATCGTGTTCGCCGGCCTCGCGATCCTCGGGTCGGAGTTCGTGTGGGCGCGCAGACTGCTGCACTCGGTCCGGCGCCGCTACGACCAGTGGACGGCCTGGATGCGCCGCCAGCCGATGGGCCTGCGGCTGGTGCTGCTGGCCCTCACCGGTGTGGTGGTCCTGCTGACGCTGTACCTCGTGAACGCCTTCGGGCTGGTCGCCGTATGGGTCGGGATCGACGCGCCGTGGCTGCAGGGACCGATCGGCTGATCCTGTATCGTGTTCCCGGTCGCCGCGGCGGCCGAGGGGCGATTAGCTCAGCGGGAGAGCGCTTCGTTCACACCGAAGAGGTCACTGGTTCGATCCCAGTATCGCCCACGAGCATTTACGCAGGTCAGTCTCGGTTTCCGACCGACGATTCCTCATGTCGTGCCAGTCCCGGGCCAGGCGCACACGCTCCCCCGGTCGAGCTGGGCGCCTTGCATGACAGCGGTGTAACTTTCGGGCCATACCGCCACCCATGCGAAGGCCTGCCGCGCGCAACACGAACGCGACCCACTATCGCCGGCTGTAGGCCAAAGCTGCCGCCGCCGCGGCCATGGCCTTCAACGCGCGGGCGCTGGCCCGGTGGTGGTCCGAGGTCGACGAGCAGACCCTGCCCGGCAGCATCACTCCGCGGATCGGCAGCGCCAGGCCACGCAGTGGGACGACTCCTACCGGGTCGCGGTGGCCGCCTACATCGCGCTCGCCTCGGCGGTGATGGCTGCCGCCGGGGCCGGGTGGGCACGCGAGAACGGGATCGAGCGTGACGTCCACCAGCTGCGCGCGTGGGGTCTTACCGACTGACCGCCGAGGGACCGGCGCCCTCGCCCCGTTGGGAGCACGGGGGCGGGGTACCCGGTCGCCCGGTGAGAGACGAGGGCGGGTGCCCGTTCGAGGGCCACGCCCCCGAACGGGCGGCCGGGTGCCCCGCAGCCCACGGACCCGCCGGCCGTTACCCTCGTGTGGAGACCACACCGAGTGAGAGCGGTGAACATCGTGGACGAGCTGGGTGACAAGACCATCGGCGAGCGCATCCAGATCGTGCGTGAGCGCACCGGCAAGTCCCGCGCGGTGATCGCCGGACTCGTCGGCCGAACCGAGTCGTGGCTGAAGGCCGTGGAGCGGGGGCGGCTGTTGCCGCCTCGCCTTGACATGCTGGTGCGCCTGGCCGAGGCGATCGGGGTGCGGGATCTGTCAGAGCTGACCGGCGATCAGGGGTTACCGCTGGGACTGCTGCGGCGCAGCGGTCACGATTCGGTGCCCGCAATCCGCGAGGCCATCGAGATCACTTCACTGACCGTGCCCCACGACCCGGCACCCGACTCGGCCTCGCTCTCCGACCGGGCTGCTACGGTGTGGCGCACCTGGCATGCGTCACCTACTCCCCGGGCCGATGTGGGCCGAGTGCTGCCCGAACTGCTCCGTGACTGTCAGCGGGCAGTGCGGGTGCTCGACGGCAGCGAGCGGCGCCGCGCCTACGCCACGCTGTCGGAGGTGTACGCCCTCTGCGAGCAGGCGCTGGCGTGGGTCGCCGAACCCGCGCTGCTCTGGCTGACCGCAGACCGGTGCATGAACGCCGCCCAACAGGCCGACGACCCGCTCACGCTGGGCGGCGCGGCGTGGGTGATGGGCAACGTGCAGCGCGCCACCAGCCGCGAGGAGGAGTCCGTGGCCCTGGTGGACGAGGCCGCCGAGCTGCTCGCGTCGCGACTCGACGGTGACGATGATCGGCCGCGGGCTATGTGGGGTGCCTTGCGGCTGCACAATGCGCTGACGCTTGGACGGCTGGGCCGGGAAGGTGACGCGCTGCGCGCGTGGGACGAGGGCTCGGCCATGGCGGACCGCATGCCCACCGGGTACGCGCACCCGTGGACGTTGTTCGGCACCGGAAACGCCAGCGTCATCGGCGTGTCGGTGTACGTGGACCTGCGTCAGGGCGGCCGGGCGATCGACCGGGCCGGCGCACTCGACCCGGATGCGGTGCCCTCCCGGGATCGGCGCGCCCGGCTGTGGCTGGAGGTCGCGCGCTCCTATCACCAGCGCGGTGACAGCATAGCCACCCTGAGTGCGTTGCAACGGGTCGCAGCGGTCAGCACCGAGTCGCTGTCCTGCCACCCGATCGGCCGCGGGATCACCGGCGAGCTGGTCACCTCGGGCGGGCCGATGGTCTCCCGCGACGCCCGCGCGTTGGCCCGGACACTGGGCATGACTGCCTGAGACGGGCACAGACTGTGCCCCTGGACGGGGTGTAGCCGACGCTGCCCGCGCGTGATCCTGGGTGGGGCGAGGCTGTCCGCGTGATCGTTGACGTGCTGGCGCTGCTCGCGCTGATCGGGTTGCAGTTCGGTGTGGCCGGGCTCGTGCTGCTGGCCGCGCGGCGGGATGTCCGCCGCGACACCCGGCCGCATCGGCGGCGCGGTGGACGGTACCGACCGGTGGGTGCGCGGTGACCGCGACGACCTATCCGGCCACGCCGTATCTGCGGCGCCTCACGGCCGTGAACGGGTGGCGTCACGAGCTGATCCGCGACGAGCACGGCAACCCGGCGGTGCTCGTCGCGGTGCGCGTCGGTGCGACGTGGACGGACTCCGTGGCGATCGAGGGTGAGGACCGGGCGGTGGCGATGCGTCACCGCACCGACTCCGACCGGCTGATCGTGCCCACCGAGCTACCGGGCGAGTCCAGGGGGGTGTGGCGCCGCGACGGGCGCTGTGACGATGTGCTCGCCGAGCTGTTCGAGCTACCCGGACCCGGTGGGCTCCGGGTCCCCTGAACGCCGGCCGGTCGAGGCGGTATGCCATGACGCCCTTCCGGTCCGGTGCCCCTCCGGCGGGTCACCGGTCGAGCCGTATCCCCCTCGCGGCTCCCGGTGGCCCGCCGGTCCCCACCGCCGGCCGCAGACGCAAGGCGGGCCGCCGCGGGGAGCATCCCGACGGTCCTTGATTCCCACCTGATCGAGCCAGGGATGAC
>JALYQB010000256.1 GCA_030856045.1 Actinomycetota bacterium | reverse complement strand
AGCCGAAAGTACGAAAGGCCACTCGTTCCACCGGCCAGGACAAGTCAAGCCTGCAGCCCGATGTGCCCGTCGGCACACGCCGTCATCGTGACTCCATGCCAATCGATCACCGACGACTCGTCACAGCGGGCAAGCGCCTCGCCCGGATAGCCACTCAAGGAGCAAACCTGATGTCTGCCAGCGAAACCACCGCACCGCAGCCGATCCTGTCCGCTCGCGGCGTGACGAAGACGTACCGGACGGGGACTCGCGAGGTATCAGCTCTCAGGGGCGTCGATCTCGACGTTCGACCGGGAGAGCTGGTGATGGTGATGGGGCCGTCCGGCAACGGCAAGACCACCTTGCTCAACTGCCTGTCGGGTCTGGACGACATCGACGCCGGCGTCGTGACGGTGGACGGTCGAGACCTGTTCGCGATGTCCGATGCCGAGCGGACCCGTCACCGCGCGCAGCGCATGGGCTTCATCTTCCAGGCGTTCAACCTCATCCCGGTCCTGTCGGCTGCCGAGAACGTCGAGCTGCCCCTGCTGGTGACCGGCGTGGCGCCGAAGGTCGCACGTGAGCGGTCCCGCCACATGCTCGAGCGCGTGGGTCTCGCCGACCGGGGCCACCACCGCCCGGGCGAACTGTCGGGCGGCGAGCAGCAGCGCGTCACCGTGGCCCGCGCGCTGGTCGCCGAACCGGCCCTGATCTGGGCCGACGAGCCGACCGGAGCGCTGGACAGCAGGACGGCCGGCGAGATCGTCGAGCTGCTGCACGAGGTCCACGCCGCCGGACAGACCCTGGTCGTCGTCACGCACGATGAGGAGCTGGGCCGCTCCGGCCAGCGACTCGTCGAGGTTCGTGACGGTCTGGTCGTCAACGATGAGCGCCCGGCCCACGAGGTGCACCTCGCCGGTGTGGCGGTGACGTCGTGACCGCCGCCACGGTCCTCGCCGCCCTTGTCGCGCTCCTGCTTCTTCCACTGGCGGTGACGGCCTTGCGCCAGCGCACGCTGGTCACGATGGCCATGCGGAACATCCGCCGGCGGCGCGGTGAGGCCGCTCTCGTCGTCGCCGGCGCCCTGCTCGGCACGGCGATCATCACGTCGGCGTTCGTGGTCGGCGACGTCATCGAGGGATCCTTCTCCGACGCGGCACGCACGCAGTACGGGCCGGTCGACGTCGTCGTGACCACAGCCGGGGGCGCGGACATCACCGACGTCGGCAAGGCGGTCGAGGCGGCCGGCATCGACGGCATAGACGGCCTTCTGGCGACGACGACGAGCACCGGCACCCTCGAAGCGCCGCAGCATGACGCGGCGGTGCCACAGGTGACAGTGATGGAACTCGACGTCACCGCGGCCCGCGGCTTCGGCGCGCATCCCGCGATCACCGGACTGGACACCAGCGAGCCGCTCGCCGCGGACGGGATCATCGTCAACCGGCGAACGGCCGAGCAGCTCGGCGTACAGGCCGGCGATTCGCTTCGCCTGCACGCCTACGACGCCACCGTCGACCTGAGGATCAGCCAGGTGGCCGCCGAAGTGGGACTCGCGGGCTACGCCGGGGCCATCGTGGCCCCCGACACGCTGGGCGACCTCGCGGAGCACTCGGCCATCGTCGCGGCACCACCCAGCACGCAGATGCTGATCTCCCTCGATGGCGCGGTGTTCGACACTCGCGATCTGTCGGATGGCGTCGTGACGGACCTTCGTGAGGCCGTCGCCGGGATGGCCGGCGTCCAGATCGACGCGCCGAAGGCGACCATGCTCGACTACGCGGAGAGCCAGGGCGCCGGCCTCACCCAGGTCTTCACGATGATCGGGTCGTTCAGCGTCATGGCCGGAATCCTGCTGCTGATCAACCTGTTCGTCATGCTCGCCGAGGAGCGCAAGACCGAGCTGGGCATGCTGCGCGCCGTCGGGTTCACCCGGCGGCGACTGACCCGCGCCTTTGCGATCGAAGCCTCGCTGTACGCGGTCGTTGCCGCTGCAGCGGGGGCGGTCGCCGGGATCGGCATCGGCTGGTTGGTCGCGGTGGTGGCAGGGCCGATCTTCGGCGCGGCGGGTCAGGGCAGCGCCCCCCCGCTGGTGATCGAGCCGGTGAGCCTTGCGATCGGGGCCGGCACCGGGCTGGTCATCTCGCTGCTGACGATCTGGGCCACGAGCCTTCGCATCGCCCGGCTCAACATCATCCGTGCCATCCGGGACCTTCCCGAGCCGAAGATCACCAAGGTGCGGAAGCGGACGCTCGTGCTCGGAGCTGTCGGCATCCTCGCCGGCGCCGCTGTCGGGTTCGCCGGGTACCTCGGCGACAACGCGATCGCGCTGAGCCTGGGCGTGCCGGTCGCGGCGTTCTCTGCCTCGCCGCTGCTGCGCGGCGTGCTCCCCGAACGACCTGCGCGACTGGTGATCGCGGGCACGGTCCTGGGCTGGGGACTCGCCGTCTACCCGCTGTTCCCCGATGTCATGGCCGCCGGCGACATGATGGTCTTCGTCGTGCAGGGCGTCGTGCTGACCGCCGGCGCCGTGTCGCTCGCGTCGAGCATCGACCGCGTGTGGGCCTTCGCCATCGACCGCCTCGCACGAGGCGGTCGGGGTCTGGCGCCGCGCCTGGGCATCGCGTACCCGCTGGCCAGACGCTTCCGCACGTCGATGCTGCTCGGCATGTTCTCGCTCGTCATCTTCACCGTGACGATCATGACCGTGATGTCGGCGTCGATCGCCGGCAACACCGACGCGACCATCGAGCGGGTGGCTGCCGGCTTCGACGTGGTGCTCGACACGAACCCGGCCAATCCGGTTGCCGTGGCGGCGCTGGCGGAGCGCCCCGACGTGGCGGCCGTCGCGGGTCTCATTCACGGCGTTGCGACCTTCGACGCCGCACACCTTGACGTCGGCCGCTCCTGGCCCGTCACGTCGTTCGACGCAGACCTGCTGGAGCAGGGCGCCCCCGGCCTGTTCCGACACGACCCCGTCTACGCCTCGGACGAGGCCGCCTACCGGGCCGTTCTCGACGACCCGTCGCTGGCCATCGTCCCGGAAGACTTCCTGGTGGCGGGCGTGGATGACGCGGTGCCGGCGATCGGCGACACCTTCAGCTTCGTCGATCCGGCCACCGGGCGGAGCAGCGAGCTCACGATCGCGGGCTTGGGGGAGGCGGACTGGCTGGGCAACGGCGCGCTGGTCAACGGTGAGGTGACCGAGGCCCTGTTCGGCGACCAGCAGGTCGTCGACCGCTTCTACATCGCGGCGGCAGACGGCGCCGACGCCGATGCCCTGGCCGCAGCCGTCAACGCGGATCTCCTCGCGCACGGGGCTGACGCCCGCACCTTCACCACGATGGGAACCGCCGGGACGGGTGAGCTGCTGGGCTTCATCGCCCTGCTGCGGGGCTTCCTCGGCCTCGGCCTGCTCGTGGGGATCGCCGGCCTGGGTGTGGTCATGGTCCGCGCGGTCCGCGAGCGCCGGCACGAGATCGGCATGCTGCGGGCGATGGGCTTCCGCACGGGCATCGTGCGGGCCGCCATGCTGTCCGAGGCCGGCCTCATCGCCGTCCAGGGCACGGTGATCGGCGCCGTCCTGGGGCTGGTCACGACCCGTCAGCTGCTGTCCGGCTCCGACTCGTTCGGCGACGTGCCGCCGCCGTTCGTCGTCCCGTGGGTGGGGCTGCTCGTGATCCTGGGCCTTCCCCTGGTCGCCTCTCTGGCAGCCACCGCATGGCCCGCGTCGCGGGCAGCGGCCATCAAGCCGGCGGTTGCCCTGCGCGCGGCCGACTGAGCGTGTCCGGCCGCAGGAACGACAGCGCACTCGAGAAGGAGACACCACCATGAGCTCATCCGCTGACCCCCAGGCCGCACGACTGACGATCGATTACCCCGATCGCGACCTCGACCGTGTCTCGACGGCACTGCGCCTGGTCTACGCCATCCCCGTCATGATCGTCCTGGGAGTGGTCGACGGTGGCGTCGCCGGCGACACGGCGGGCGAGACCGGAGGGCGCATCGGCGCCTTCGGTGGCGGGTTGCTGGTGCTGCCGGTCCTGCTGATGATCGTGTTCCGCAACAAGTACCCGCGCTGGTGGTTCGACTTCAACCTGCAGCTCGCGCGGTTCTCGACCCGGGTGCTGTCGTACCTGGCGCTGATGTCGGACCGCTACCCGTCCACCGACGACGAGCAGTCCGTCCACCTCGACCTCGACTACCCGAACGTGTCGGAGGACCTGAACCGGTGGTTGCCGTTGGTCAAGTGGCTGCTGGCGGTTCCGCACTACGTCGCATTGCTCTTCCTGGGCGTCGCGGCAGCCATCGGCGTCGTGATCGCCTGGTTCTCGGTGCTGTTCACGGGACGCTATCCGCGGGCGATCTTCGGCTTCGTCGAAGGTGTCCTGCGGTGGGCCCTGCGCGTCGAGGCGTATGCGTTCCTCCTGGTGACCGACCGCTACCCGCCGTTCTCGCTGGCATGACACCCGTGCGCACGACCTGTCCCTACTGCGGCGAGAT
>JALYQB010000234.1 GCA_030856045.1 Actinomycetota bacterium | reverse complement strand
CCTGGTGGCGGCAGCTCGACGGCTGGCGCGACACGTTCCCGCTGGGCTACGACCGGCCCGACGACGGCGCGCTGTCGCCGCAGTACGTCATCGAGCGGATCGGCGCGCTGGTCGGGCCGGACGCCGTCTACACCGCGGGTGTGGGGCAGCACCAGATGTGGGCCGCCCAGTTCATCTCCTACGAGAAGCCGCGGAGCTGGCTGAACTCCGGCGGCCTCGGGACGATGGGCTACGCCGTGCCCGCCGCGATGGGCGCGAAGCTGGGCCGCCCGGAGACCGCCGTCTGGGCCATCGACGGTGACGGCTGTTTCCAGATGACCAATCAGGAGCTCGCGACCTGCGCCATCGAGGGCATCCCGATCAAGGTGGCCGTGATCAACAACGGCAACCTCGGCATGGTCCGGCAGTGGCAGAATCTCTTCTACTCGCAGCGGTACTCCCAGACCGACCTCGGCACGCACGGCCGGATCCCCGACTTCAAGCTCCTCGCCGAGGCGCTCGGCTGCGTGGGGCTGCGCTGCGAGGCGGAGGGCGACGTCGACGCCGTGATCGAGCAGGCGATGGCCATCGACGACCGCCCCGTCGTGATCGACTTCGTGGTGGGCAAGGATGCCCAGGTGTGGCCGATGGTCGCCGCGGGCACCGGCAACGACCACATCATGGCCGCGCAGGGCATCCGGCCGCTCTTCGAGGAGGAGTAGGGGAGATGACGACCAAGCACACGCTCTCGGTGCTGGTGGAGGACAAGCCCGGGGTGCTCGCACGGGTCTCCGGCCTGTTCAGCCGCCGCAGCTTCAACATCGAGTCGCTCGCGGTCGGCCCGACGGAGAACCCGGACATCTCCCGGATGACCATCGTGGTCGCGGTCGACGACCTCCCGCTGGAGCAGGTGACCAAGCAGCTCAACAAGCTCGTCAACGTCCTCAAGATCGTCGAGCTGGACCCGGCGATCGCGGTGCGCCGGGAGCTGCTGCTGGTGAAGGTGCGGGCCGACGCCACGGTCCGCTCCCAGGTGCTCGAGACCGTGACGCTGTTCCGCGCCAAGGTCGTCGACGTCTCGCCCGAGGCACTGACGATCGAGGCCACCGGCACCGCCGACAAGCTCGACGCGATGCTGCGGATGCTGGAACCCTTCGGCATCCGCGAACTGGTGCAGTCCGGCATGGTCGCGATCGCGCGAGGCTCGCGCGCGACCACCGCGACCACCGTCCGCTGATACCCGGAACCAGACCCAGGAGAACAGGACCACCCATGAGCGCCCCGAACGCAGGATCGACTTCACCGGCCCGGCCGGCAGCATCCGATTCGCCGGCTCGGCCGGCCGCGGAGATCTTCTACGACGACGACGCCGATCTGTCGATCATCACGGGCCGGCCGGTCGCCGTGATCGGCTACGGCAGCCAGGGCCACGCGCACGCGCTGAGCCTGCGCGACTCGGGCGTCGACGTCCGGGTCGGCCTCCCGGAGGGCTCGAAGTCCCGGGCGAAGGCCGCCGACGAGGGGCTGCGGGTCGTCACGCCCGCCGAGGCCGCTGCCGAGGCCGACGTCATCATGATCCTGGCGCCGGACACCAAGCAGCGCACCATCTACGCCGAGGACCTCGCGCCGAACCTCCAGGCGGGCGACGCGATCTTCTTCGGGCATGGCTTCAACATCCGCTATGACCTCATCTCGCCGCCGTCCGACGTCGACGTCGCGATGGTGGCGCCCAAGGGGCCGGGGCACCTGGTGCGGCGGCAGTTCGTCGACGGCAAGGGCGTGCCCTGCCTCATCGCGGTGGAGCAGGACGCCACCGGTGGCGCGCAGGCGCTGGCGCTGTCGTACGCGAAGGGCATCGGCGGCACCCGGGCGGGAGTCATCAAGACGACATTCACCGAGGAGACCGAGACCGACCTCTTCGGCGAGCAGACCGTGCTCTGCGGCGGCGCGACCGCACTGGTGCAGGCCGGGTTCGAGGTGCTCACCGAGGCGGGCTACCAGCCCGAGATCGCCTACTTCGAGTGCCTGCACGAGCTGAAGCTCATCGTCGACCTCATGTACGAGGGCGGCATCGCCCGCATGCGCTACTCGATCTCCGACACCGCCGAGTTCGGTGACCTCACCCGCGGGCCGCGCGTGATCAGCCCGGCGGTGAAGGACGAGATGCGCAAGATCCTCGCCGAGGTGCAGGACGGCACGTTCGCGCGGGAGTGGGTCGCGGAGGACGACAACGGCCGCCCGACGTTCTCGAAGCTGCGCGCCGAGGGGGAGCAGCACTCCATCGAGCAGGTCGGCGCGAAGCTGCGCGGCCTGATGTCCTGGGTGGACCGCCCCCTCACCGACACCGCCTGACTCGTGAGTGGCGTTGCGAGCCCTGACTCGCAACGCCACTCACGAGGGGGCGGTGGGTGATACCGCCCGCGGCTCGGGAAAGTTCTCCGTACGGGATCCCTAGACTCGGGGGCGACCCGTCACCACTGCCTGGAGCCCACCGTGCGCAACCACCAGCGACCCGTCGTCCTCATCGCCGAGAAGCTCGCCCCCTCGGTGCTCGAGGTGTTCGGCGACGAGGCCGACGTCCGTCACGTCGACGGCACGGACCGCCCGGCGCTCTACGAGGCGATCGCCGACGCCGACGCGCTGCTCGTCCGGTCGGCGACCCGGGTCGACGCCGAGGTCCTGTCCCACGCGACGCGGCTCACGGTGGTGGCGCGCGCAGGCGTCGGGCTGGACAACGTCGACGTGCCCGCCGCGACGGCGCGCGGTGTGATGGTCGTCAACGCGCCGACGTCGAACATCGTGTCAGCGGCCGAGCACGCCGTGGCGCTGCTGCTTGCGGTCGCCCGGCGGGTGCCCGCGGCGGACGCCAGCCTGCGCGGTGGCGCATGGCAGCGCAGTGCCTTCTCCGGGGTGGAGCTCTCCGGCAAGACCGTCGGCGTCATCGGCCTCGGCAAGATCGGCCAGCTCGTGGCCCACCGGCTGGCGGCGTTCGGCACCGAGCTCATCGCCTACGACCCTTACGTCGCGCCCGCCCGCGCGGCACAGCTCGGCATCGAGCTGGTCGACCTCGACGAGCTGCTGGCGCGGTCGGACTTCATCTCCATCCATCTCCCGAAGACCCCGGAGACCCTCAATCTCCTCGGGGCCGACCAGCTCGCGAAGACCAAGCCGGGCGTCATCATCGTCAACGCCGCGCGCGGCGGGCTCGTCGACGAGCAGGCCCTGGCGGACGCCGTGCGCGACGGCCAGGTGGGCGGTGCAGGCGTCGACGTGTTCGTCACCGAGCCCACCACCGAGAGTCCGTTGTTCGAGCTGCCCGGCGTGGTCGTCACGCCGCACCTCGGCGCGTCGACCACGGAGGCGCAGGACCGCGCGGGCACCGATGTCGCCCGCAGCGTCCAGCTCGCGCTGCGCGGCGAGTTCGTGCCCGACGCGGTCAACGTCCTCGGCGGCGTCGTCGGTGAGGAGGTGCGGCCGTACCTGCCGCTCACGCTGAAGCTGGGCACGGTGCTGGCCGCACTCACCGACAAGCCCGCGGCCTCGGTCACCGTCGAGGTGCGCGGCGAGCTCGCCGCGGAGGACGTCGGGGTGCTGCCGCTCGCCGCGCTGCGTGGGGTGTTCGCCCCGGTCGTCCAGGACCAGGTCACTTTCGTCAACGCCCCGAGGCTCGCGGCGGAACGCGGGGTCGAGGTCGGCGTCACGACCGCCGCACAGAGCCCCGACCACCGCAGCGTGGTGACGGTCCGGGTGGTGTTCGCCGACGGCACCACCGCGGCCGTCTCCGGCGCACTGTCCGGCCCGTCGCAGGTCGAGAAGCTCGTCGAGGTCAACGGCCGCCACTTCGACCTGCGCGCGGAGGGCAGCATGCTGCTCGTCGAGTACCCGGACCGCCCCGGCGTGATGGGGACGGTCGGTACCCTGCTCGGCGAGTCCGGGGTGAACATCGAGGCCGCCCAGATCAGCCTGACCACGGCGGGCACCGACGCGATCATGCTGCTGCGGGTGGACCGCCCGGTCGCCGCCGACGTGCTCGAGCCGATCGGCGCCGCAATAGGGGCTCGCACCATCCGGGGCATCGACTTCGACTGAGCGCCGCCTGTCGTCCCCGTTTTCGTGACCCCTTGGTGCAATACTCCCTCCGGCGTGACCACCACGGGGTGTCACGCGCACTGTCCGTGCGTGACCGCTGTGGTCGAGCGTTGTCGGCGCTGGTGACCTCTCGAAGAAGGGCAGCACTGTGAGTCGACTTGGGTCGCGCGGACGGGTGCTGGCGCGCCCTGCCGTATCTCTCCTCGCCGCCGCGGTCGTCGCAGGCCTGATGGTCGCCCCTGCGGCAGCCCAACCCGACGAGCCGGACGCCCCGCCGTTGGCGCGGGCACTTCCGCCGGATCCCGGGCTGGCCCCCGCCGGACCGGCGCGGATCAGCCCGCGGATCACGGCTGCGCGGGGGCCGGTCACCGCGTTCGTCGAGCTCGAGCGCCCCGCCGTCGTCGATGCCTTCACCGCCGCCCGTCGCGCGGGCGACAGCGACGCGGCCACCGAGGCCAGGCAGGCCAGAGCGGCCGCGGGCACGGCCGCCGACTCCGTCATCGCCACCCTGCGCAACCGCGACAGCGGCGCGCGGGAGATCTATCGCACCGCCAACGCCGTCCCCGGCATCGCCGTGGTCGCCGACGCTGCCTCGGTGCGCGAGCTCGGCAGCCTGCCGCAGGTCCGGTCGATCCACACGGTCGTGCCCAAGACCCGGACCAACACCGGTGCGGTGCAGCTCACCCGCGCGCTGCAGGTGTGGCAGCAGACTGGCCGCTTCGGCGACGGCGTGCGGATCGGCGTCATCGACGACGGCATCGACTACACGCACGCGAACTACGGCGGGCCCGGCACCCCCGAGGCGTACGCCGCGATCGACCGTAGGGTCGCCGACCCCGCGGTTTTCCCCACGCCCAAGGTCGTCGGTGGCTTCGACTTCGTGGGCGACGAGTACGACGCCGGGGGCTCGGCGGGCCCGGACGCGCTCGTCCCCCGGCCGGACCCGAACCCGTTGTCGTGCGGTGCGCACGGCAACCACGTCGCGGGCAGTGCGGCCGGGTTCGGGGTCAACGCCGACGGCTCCACATTCACCGGCGACTACGGCACCCTCGACTCGGCGACGCTGGAGGGTATGCGGATCGGGCCCGGCGCGGCGCCCCGCGCGGAACTCGTCGCGTTCAAGATCTTCGGCTGCGGTGGCTCGACCAACGTCACGGCGCTCGCGCTCGACGCGGCGCTCGACCCGAACGGTGACGGCGACCCGTCCGACAAACTCGACGTGGTCAACCTGTCGCTCGGCTTCAACTTCGGTCCGGCGGACGACCCCGACAGCCTGTTCGTCCGCCGGCTCGCCCAGAACGGGGTGCTGTCGGTGATCTCGGCGGGCAACGGCGGCGACGTGTACGACATCGGCGGTGCGCCGGGGAGCACCCCCGAGGCGCTGACCGTGGCCAGTACTCGCGACGCCTTCGTCCTGCGCGACGGTATCGAGGTGACCGCACCGGCCGACGTGGCCGGGATCCGGGCCGGGCAGTACAGCTCGGCGTTCCCCGGCTACGACACGCTCGACCTCACCGCACCGGTCGTGCCGCTCACCGCCCCGGCGAACCTCGACGGCTGCGACCCGATCTCGCCTGCCGACGCGGCGGCCGTAGCAGGCAAGATCGTGTGGCTGGAGTGGGACGACGACGAGACCACCCGCCGCTGCGGTTCCGCGGTCCGCGCGGACAACGCCCAGGCGGCGGGCGCGGCCGGGGTGGTGCTCACGTCCGCCCTTGAGCAGTTCGCCGCCGCCATCGCGGGCAACGCCGGGATCCCGCAGTTCCAGCTCACCGGCCCGGCGACCGCGGCGCTGCGGCCGGCGCTCGAGGCCCGCACGCTCACGGTCCGGCTGGCCGGTGAGCTGCGCACCGCGGTGCCCACCGAAGACCCGTCGATCGTCGACACCCCGAGCGAGTTCACCTCGCGCGGCGTCCGCGCCCCGGCCGTCAAGCCGGACGTCGCGGCTCCCGGCGACACGATCACCTCGGCGCTGGTCGGCAGCGGGAACGGCGTGCTGGTCATCAGCGGCACCTCGATGGCCGCTCCGCACGTAGCGGGCATCAGCGCCCTGGTGCGGGAGGAACACCCGGGGTGGACCGTCGAGGAGGTCAAGGCCGCGGTCATGAACACCGCAGGCGCCGACGTCTTCGCAGGCGAGGACAGACAGCCGCCGATCCACGCCCCCAACCGGGTCGGCGCGGGCCGGGTGGACGCCCGGTCCGCGCTGGACACCGACGTGGTCGCCATGGTCCAGGACGCACCGGGGCACGTGAGCGTCGGCTTCGGCGTCGTCGAGGCGGCCGGCCCCGCGACGCTGGCGAGGACCGTCGAGGTGGTGAACAAGGGCGGGACCGCAGCGAGCTACTCGGTCGGCTACGAGCCGATCACCACCATCCCCGGCGTGATCTACGAGCTGTCCGAGAGCGAGGTCGAGGTCGACCCGGGGCAGACGGAGCGGTTCACCGTGACGCTGCGTATCGACGACCCCGGCGCGCTGCGCAAGACCGCGGACCCCACCATCGAGAAGATCCAGCTCGGCGCCCCGCGGCAGTTCCTCGCCGACGCGTCGGGACGGATCGTGCTGCGGCCGCAGGAGGGTGCGGCGCAGGAGCTTCGCGTGCCGGTGTACGCGGCGCCGAAGCCGGTCGCCGACATCGCCACCGCGGACACGGTGCGCTTCAACGGCCGAGATACCAGCGCCGTGCTCGAACTGGGCGGCCGCGGCCTCGACCAGGGCACCGGCGACCAGGCCTACCGGTCCGTCGTGAGCGTGCTGCAGCTGCAGGCGGAGAGCCCCCGGCTCCCCGTGTGCGGGGACGAGGTCACGGTGGACTGCACCCCGACGGTGAGTGCGGAGGGCGCCGACCTCCGCCACATCGGGGTCACCTCGACCGCCCCGCTCGCCGTCGCGCAGGGCAGGCCTGCGGACGCGGTGCTGGCGTTCGGGCTCACCACCTGGGGCAACTGGTCCAGCATCGGCGGGGTCCCGGTCCCCTACGTCGACATCGACACGACCGGCGACGGGATCCCGGACTTCGAGACGTTCGTGACGAGATCGGCGGGTACCGACGTGCTGGTGGCCGTGACGGTGAACCTCGCCGCGGAAGGGTTCCCGACCGTCGACATCCAACCTGTCAACGGCCAGTTCGGTGACGTGGACACCGGGGTCTTCGACACCAATGCCATCGTGCTGCCGGTGACCCTGGCCGCGCTGGGCATCGATCCCGCAGCGCCGGCGGCTCCGCTCACCTACTCGGTGGGCATGCTGGGGCTCACGGGGCCCGACGACACCGACGAGGTCGTCGACACCGTCGGGCCGATCTTCTACGACGCCCTGCGCCCGGCGCTGAGGGCGCAGGGTGGCGGTGAACCCGCGGTGGCTTTCCTGGCCCGCCCCGGCACCGCCCTGGTCGTGCAGCGCGACGAGATCGCCTCGCTGACCCAGCCGTCGAGCGAGCTGCTCGTGATCCACCACCACAACGCGACGGGCGACCGGGCGCAGGTGGTGCGGGTCAGCGCACCCGCGCAGCTTCCCCCGCTCGGGCTGCTCCCGCTGCCACCGGCGCCGCCGCCCGTCCCCGAGGGAGAGGTCCCCGCGGCCCGGCCCGCCGCGCCGACGTCCGGTCCGGCACCGCCCGGGCAGCCGGTGATCCGCTAGCCCACCCGACGTGAGGACGGTGCTCAGCGTGCGGCACGACGTGGACCCCGCCGCGATGGCGCCCCGGGCGTTCTACCGGTTCCTGACCGCGGTGGTGGTCCCGCGCCCGATCGCGTGGGTGTCGTCGCGGTCGGCCGACGGCGTGGACAACCTGGCGCCGCACTCGTTCTTCACGGTGTCCTGTGTGGACCCGCCGATCGTCCAGTTCACCTCGGTGGGGCGCAAGGACAGCCTGCGCAACGTCGAGGCCACCGGTGAGTTCGTGATCTGCCTGACGCCCGAGCCGTTGTTCGAACAGGTCAACGCCACCGGCACGGACTTCCCGCCGGGTACCAGCGAGTTCGACGCCGTCGGGGTGCGCAGGGAGGCCAGCCTCCGGGTGGCGCCACCGCGGGTGGCCGACTCACCGGTGGCGCTCGAGTGCACGCTGTACCGCACGCTGGAGCTGGGGAACTCCACGGTGGTCATGGGCCGGGTGGTGCACGCCGCGGTGACCGCGGACGTGATCACCGACGGTCATCCCGACGTGCGCAGGCTCGCGCCCCTTGCCCGCCTGGGACGCGACGAGTGGTCGACCCTCGGCGAGGTGCGCAGGATCAGCCGGATCTCCCACTCGGACTGGCCCGGCCACTAGGTGTCACCCGATCGGTGTCACTCGGTCGCCTGTCACTGTGTGGGCGCCGGGATCGCGCCCGGTAGCCTTCCGGCGACGCAGGGTCCACGGGCGGGCCCTGAAGCGGCAGGAGGTAGGCATGCGGCTCGCCGTGATCCCCGGAGACGGGATCGGCCCCGAGGTGATCGCTGAGGCGCTGAAGGTACTCGATGAGGTCACACCGGACGTCGAGACCACCCGGTACGACCTCGGCGCGGCCCGCTGGCACTCCACGGGGGAGCTGCTCCCCGAGGCCGTGCTCTCCGAACTCCGCGAGCACGACGCGATCCTGCTGGGCGCCGTCGGGGACCCCTCGGTCCCCAGCGGCATCCTCGAGCGTGGCCTGCTGCTGCGGCTGCGCTTCGAGCTGGACCACCACGTCAATCTGCGCCCCGCCCGCCTGTACCCGGGCGTCCGGAGCCCGCTGTCGGACCCCGGGGTCATCGACATGGTCGTGGTGCGGGAAGGCACCGAGGGCCCGTACGTCGGCAACGGTGGGCTGCTGCGCAAGGACACGCCACACGAGATCGCGACCGAGGTGAGCCTCAACACGGCGTTCGGCGTGGAGCGCGTGGTGCGCGACGCCTTCACGCGCGCGGCGTCGCGCCCCCGCCGCCACCTCACGCTGGTCCACAAGACCAACGTCCTCGCGTACGCGGGTTCGCTGTGGTCGCGGATCGTGGAGGAGGTGTCGCTGCAGCACCCCGACGTCACGGTGAGCTACCTGCACGTCGACGCGGCGACGATCCATCTGGTGACCGACCCACGGCGCTTCGACGTGCTCGTCACGGACAACCTGTTCGGCGACATCCTCACCGACCTCGCGGCCGCGGTGACCGGAGGCATCGGCCTCGCGGCGAGCGGCAACCTCGACGTGACACGCCGCAACCCCAGCATGTTCGAGCCGGTGCACGGCTCGGCGCCCGACATCGCCGGGCAGAGCGTCGCGGATCCGACCGCCGCGGTGCTGTCGGTCGGCCTGCTGCTCGCGCACCTGGGCTACGACGAGCCGTCCCGGCGGGTGGAGGCGGCAGTGGCGTTCGACCTCGCCACGCGCGAGCACTCCTCGCCGGGGGGCACGACGGCGATCGGTGACCGGCTGGCGGCGCTCGCGTCGTCGAGCGCGCACATCGAGCGTGCCAGAGCCTGATCTCCCACGATGTGGGAGTTCGCTGTCACGGGCTGGCCCCCGCGGCGCGCTTCGTGTCACACTCCGCACCGTGCTGACCGCCGTTCTCCTCATCGGCAAGCGCGCCGGGTAACCGCACCACACCCGGCGCGCCGACCTCTCGCATCCCGCGGGGGGTCTTTTTGTTGTCCAGCCCCGTTCGACACCCCCTGAGGCAGGCCCCGATGTCCCGCACCGTTCCCGTCGGCACCCCGCTGGGTGACGACTTCCATCTCTACGACACGACGCTGCGTGACGGCGCCCAGCGCGAGGGCATCTCGTACTCCGTGGCCGACAAGCTGGCTGTCGCGCGGCTCCTCGACTCACTCGGCGTGGGCTTCATCGAGGGTGGCTGGCCCGGCGCGATGCCGAAGGACACGGAGTTCTTCGCCAGGGCGGCCGTGGGCGAGCTGGAGCTGGCGCACGCGGCGCTGGTGGCGTTCGGCTCGACGCGCCGCGCGGGGCGCGTCGCTGCGGACGATCCGCAGGTCCGCGCGCTGCTCGACTCGGCAGCGCCCGTCGTGACCCTGGTCGCCAAGGCCGACCGCCGCCACATCGAGCGCGCGCTGCGGGTGGACGTCGCCCAGGCGTGCGCGATGGTGTCGGACACCGTGACGCTGCTGGTCGCCGAGGGGCGGCGGGTGTTCGTCGACGCCGAGCACTTCTTCGACGGGTACGCCCATGATGCGGACTGCGCGCTGCGGGTGCTGGAGGCCGCGGTCGGGGCGGGCGCCGACGTCGCGGTGCTGTGCGACACGAACGGTGGTCAGCTGCCGCTGCAGCTGGCCGAGACGGTGACCGAAGTGGTCGCCCGCACCGGGTTCCGAGTGGGCATCCACTGCCAGGACGACACCGCGTGCGCGGTGGCGAACAGTGTGGCCGCGGTGCAGGCGGGTGCGACCCACGTGCAGTGCACCGCGAACGGCTACGGCGAGCGGACCGGTAACGCCGACCTGTTCGCCGTCACCGGGAACCTCGCGACCAAGCTCGGGATGCCGGTGCTGCCTGCGCACGGGATGGCCGAGTTGACCCGGACGTCGCACGCGCTGGCCGAGATCGCGAACCTCGCTCCCGACACCCACCAGGCCTATGTCGGGACGTCATCCTTCGCTCACAAGGCGGGGCTGCACGCGAGCGCGCTCAAGGTCGACCCGGAGCTGTACAACCACCTCGATCCCGCGGTGGTCGGCAACTCCCAGCGTGTCCTGGTGACCGAGATGGCCGGCCGGGCCAGCATCGAGCTCAAGGGCACCGAGCTCGGCGTCGACCTGGCCGGCCGCTCGGCGGAGATCGCGAAGGTCACCGATCGGGTGAAGGACCTCGAGGCCCAGGGGTGGTCGTTCGAGGC
>JALYQB010000227.1 GCA_030856045.1 Actinomycetota bacterium | reverse complement strand
GGGCCGGGCTGGTGGTCGACCGGCCCGACCCGGCGCACCCGCAGCGCGCCGACCTGGCCTACCTGCTCGACGTCGACACCGGGACCGCGCACTGGGTCAGCCGCGACCTCGCCCCGGCGCCGTGGACGGTGCGCTACGTGCCCGCCGGACCGGCCGAGCCCGGCCCGGCACTGCCCTGGGCGGGTGTCGAGCCGGTGCGGTCCGGCCCGGCTCCGGTGCTGGCACTGCCGGCCCCGGCGATCACCCCACAGCCGCGGGACGACGGTGCCGTCGAGGTGGTGATCACCTCACCGCGCGGGGCACGCACCCTCGGGGTGCGCACCGACGTCGGGATCACCGAGGTCGAGGTGACCCTGGCCGGCCAGGCCCCGGTGACGCTGCCGCTCGCCGGGCAACCCGCCGACCTGCGGATCCTCGACGTGCCCGCCGACGGGGTGCGGGTGCTGCTGCGACCGGCCACGCCGGGTCCGATGCGACTGGACGTGCGCGACGAGACCATCGGCCTCACCGCGATACCGGGCTACGTCCCGCGCCCACCGGAGCTGTCACGGTCCAGCCGTCCCGACGGGGACGCACTGGTAATCACCCGGACCACGGTGCTCTGACGGACCGTGACCGGACGGCGGAGTGGTTGCCGACCGTGACTGGACACAGCGTGGCCGCTGTGATCACTGTCTTGGTGCGATCCGCGACGTTTCCTGTCGCAGAACGCACTACGACAGCGATCAAGGGTGGAACGGGCGCCCCGCCCGGACCTGGACCGCGACAAGGCTCCATGTGGCGGAGTTAGTCCTTGGGGGGTGGGGTCTCCGACTCCAGAGCGACGGGGCGCTGCGCGGGCGCGACATCGGGGTCGGAGCCCTCGCGGTCGACGTGCCCGTTCGTCACACCGCGCTTGACCCCGGCCAGCAGCAGCTGCGCGACGTCGAGCACCTCGGTGACGTTGCCCGCAGCGCCCTCGCTCTCCCGGGTGGTGAGCCCGTCGGTGAGCATCACGCGGCAGAACGGGCAGCCCGTGGCGATCTTCGTGGACTCGGTGGCGATCGCCTCGTCCACCCGGTCGAGATTGACGCGCTTGCCGATGCGCTCCTCCATCCACATCCGCGCGCCCCCGGCGCCGCAGCAGAACGAGCGGTCGGCGTGGCGCGGCATCTCCTTGAGCGCCACCCCGGACGCCCCGACGAGCTCACGCGGTGGCGAGTACACCTCGTTGTGCCGCCCCAGGTAGCAGGGGTCGTGGTAGGTGACCTGCGGTTGGTCGGACCCTGCCCCGTCGCTCCCCGCGATCGGCACGAGCTTCTTGTCCCGCACGAGCTGGTTGAGCAGCTGCGTGTGGTGCACGACCTCGTAATGCCCGTCGAGCTGCGGATACTCCCGGCCGAGGGTGTTGAAGCAGTGCGGGCACGTCGTCACGATCTTGCGACGGCCCGGCTCGCGCCCGGAGAAGACGGTGTTCAGGGTCTCGACGTTCTGCTGCGCCAGCAGCTGGAAGACGAACTCGTTGCCGGAGCGCCGCGCCGGGTCACCGGTGCACGTCTCACCGTCACCGAGCACGACGTAACGCACGCCCGCGTGGTGCAGCAGCTCCGCGGTGGCGCGCACCGTCTTCCTGGCGTTGTCGTCGAAGGCGCCTGCGCAACCGATCCAGTACAGGTACTCGACGTCGTCGGGCAGCGTCTCCGCCTCCAGGACGGGCACCTCGAAGTCGAGGCCCTTCGCCCAGTCCATGCGCGCCGACTGGTTCTGGCCCCACGGGTTGCCCTTGTTCTCCAGGTTCTTGAACAGCGTGCCGAGCTCGGTGGGGAACTCCGACTCGATGAGCACCTGGTAGCGGCGCATGTCGACGATGTGGTCGACGTGCTCGATGTCGACGGGACACTGCTCGACACACGCGCCGCAGGTGGTGCACGACCACAGCACGTCGGGGTCGATCACGCCGCCGATCTCGGCAGGACCCACCAGCGGCCGCGCAGCCTGTTCCGGGCCCGACCCGGTGACCCGGCCGAAGCCCGACTCCGGCACGCCGTGGCCGTGCGGGTCCGGGCGCTGGTCGTCACCGGCCTGCTTCGTGCCGGGCAGGACCGCGCCCTCCTCCGGTACGCCGTTGCCGCCGATGAGGTAGGGCGCCTTCGCGAACAGATGGTCACGCAGGTCCATGATCACGAGCTTGGGCGACAGCGGCTTGCCGGTGTTCCACGCGGGGCACTGGCTCTGGCAGCGGCCGCATTCGGTGCAGGTCGCGAAGTCGAGCATGCCCTTCCAGGTGAAGTCCTCGACCTTGCCGCGGCCGAAGATCGCGTCCTCGTCCGGGTCCTCGAAGTCGATCACCTTGCCGCCCGACTCCATCGGCAGCAGCGGGCCGAGTGCCGTGGGCAGCCGCTTGGCGCTGACGTTGACCGGCGCCACGAAGATGTGCAGGTGCTTGGAGTAGAGGACGACGATCAGGAAGACCAGCATCACGCCGATGTGCAGCAGCAGCCCGACGGTGTCCAGCACCTCGGCGCCGCCCTGGCCGAGCGGCGCCAGGAGGTCGCCGATCGGGATCGAGATGAACGCGCCCGACTCGTAGGGCAGGTGGCCCGCCGCCGACGCCGCGCCGCGGTAGAGGAACAGCGTCCACACCACGTTGAAGATCAGGAACAGAATGAGCCACGCACCGCCGGTGTGTGAGCCGTAGAACCGCGAATCGCGCTGCCTGCGCTCGGGGGCCTGCCGAAGCCGAATGATCGAGAACGCCACCAGTGCGAGCAGCACGGCGAGCGCGATGAAGTCCTGGATGAAGCCGAGCACCGCCGAGCGCCCGATCAACGGGATCGCGAAGTCCTGGTCGAACAGCGCCCCGTACGCCTCGATGTAGACGGTGAGCAGGAGCACGAAGCCCCAGAACGTGACGAAGTGCGCCAGGCCCGGCACCGACCACTTCAGCAACCTGCGCTGGCCGAACACCTCGACGACCTGCGCGCGCACCCGCTTGCCGAGGTCCTTGCTGCGGGCGTGGTCCGGCTGCCCCGAGCGGATCAGGCGGTAGAGCCACCAGCCCCGCCGCGCCGCGATCACCAGTGTCAGGACGGTCAGACCGAGCCCGAGCACCAGCCGCACTGCCGTCACCGTGCCCACCTCCGAGCAGTCGCCGGGTGTCGCCGCAGCGTAAACCGCCCCACCGACGGTCCGCGTACACCGTGGTCCACGCAGCGTACGACGTGTTACTCCCGGGTAGCCGGATGGGCGACGGACGTCACGGCCGGAGCGGCTTCTCAGGTCGTGGCGACCTGCCGAGCCATCCTGGCCAGCTCCCGAGCGTCACTGCCGGACCGGGCCTCCAACGCCTCGGCCAGTGGCTGCAGCCGTTCCCGTCGCATTGCGACGGATTGCAGTGCGCTCACCGCGGCGATGGCCTGCCGGGCCAGCACCAGTCCGCGGGGCTCACCGGCCCGCACGTGCACCTCGGCGAGCAGGAGCTCGGCATTCGTCCGCCCCCGGCCATAAGTACCGCCGTAGGTACGTGCCGCGCCCGCAGCGAACTGATGTGCAGTGTCGAGGCGATGCAGGTCCAGGTGAACGCCCGCCGTCGCAAGCTCCATGCCCGCACGATCGAACCCGTCACGGGCCGCCCACCCGTCGTGTGCCTTGGCGAGGTGGCTCTTGGCCTGATCGGAGTAGCCCAGCAGAGCGTAGGCGGTAGCGGAGTTCCGCTTCAGCCGCGCGGTGAGAGTCGGTAGTCGTGGGTCGTCGGCGCGCAGCGTCGCCGGCGTGGACTTGCCGGGCTGGAACCCTGCCAGCGAGAACTGCCCGAGCTGGAACGCCTTCAGCGCGTCGTCGGGGTGCCCGCTGCGCACCAACGTCGCCCCGGCGTGCCAGGCTGCGTTGGCGATCCCGAAGCCGTCCCCCACCTCATCAGCCAGCCCCAGAGCGCGAGTGAAGTAGCCCTTGCCATCCACACCGGAGTCGTAACACGCCCAGCCGGCCTCGGTGTGCAGCTCCGCCAGCGCGCAGCCCAACCGCGCCTTGACCGCAGCGGTCGCGGGCACTCCCATCCACCGCGTGTAGTGCTTCGCGGCGGCACCGAACACCCCGGCCTGCCCACCGTACTGGCGGGCCACCGTGCGCAGCCGCTCGGTGACCGCCTCCACTGCGTGCACATGACCCATGCCGAGCCGTGACGGCAGGGACTCACCGGCGGGCAGGGCCAGCTCGGTCAGCTCACCCAGACCCTGCAGCACCCGGCCGAGAGCCGCCAACGACGTAGCGGCGATGAGAGCGCGCCGACGCATCTCCTCCTCCACCTCCGGGCCGAAGCCGCCCTCCGCCCCAGCGTAGGCGCCGTCATCGCTGCCTGCGCTGTTCTCGCCGTAGGAGAGGCCCATCAGCTCGCGCGGGATGCCGAGGCCGGCAGCGATGCGCTCCAGCACGTCATAGGCCACCACCCGGCGACCCTTGAGGATCTCGGAGACCTCGGACTGCGACTGCCCGGTCAGCGCCGCGATCGTCCGCTGACTCACATCGCACGTGCTGAGGAGCCGGTAGAGCGCGCCGATGTCGCGGGTGGCCAGCACCGGGCGCACGTCCTCACGCCGGTACAGCGCGGGGTCGGTCGGCGGGGTGTTCCCCACCGCCGGGGTGTGGATCGTTCTTCCAGGGATCTTGTCAACGTGGCCGTAGCTCATCGCGCCTGACCGCTTCTCTCGGTGGTGTGGTCGGGCGCACCGTAGCGCGTCCGGGTGAGGCTCAATCAGCTCAGACTCGCGGGTGCGGTGGACGTTCTCAGGGTCGGGTCGGGGATGTGCCCGATCCCCGCCTTGCCCGAGCCTGCCTAGCGTCGACGCAGGGATCAGCGAGCGGGAGGGGACCACGACGATGGCACGGGGACGGGCGGTCGCGGGACTGGCGATGATCGTGCTGGCGGGGGTGGTCCTCGCCGGGTGGTCGCCATGGTCGTGGGCGACGCCGTGGTCGAGCGAGGAGCACCGGGACGAGCTGGCGGCCGGCATCACCGCCGTGCGGCTGGACGACATCGGCGCGGGCGACGTCCGCGTTCGCACCGGCGATCGGCAGCGGACCAGCGTCACCGCGCACGTGCGCACCGGCTGGTGGGGCGACGGCGACCGGAGCTTCGAGCGCGACGGCGACGTCCTGGTGCTCGACGAGTGCCGCGGCTGCACCGTCGACTACGAGCTCGTCGTGCCGCGCGGCACCACCGTCTCGGGGGAGAGCGGCTCGGGCACCGCGGTGCTCGAGGGTGTCCGCGGCGTCGACGTCACGAGCTCGTCGGGTGACGTGCGGGGCTCGTCACTGGCCGGACCCGTGGTGGTCGAGACCAGTTCCGGCGACGTCGAGCTGGACCTCGCGACACCGCAGGACGTGCGGGCGTCGACGTCGAGCGGGAACGTGGACCTCACCGTCCCCGACGGGCGCTACCGGGTCGACGCCGACGGCGACGCCGACGTG
>JALYQB010000198.1 GCA_030856045.1 Actinomycetota bacterium | reverse complement strand
TGATGGTCTGCCATCACCTCAACCCCACGGTGCCCGAGGACCTGGCCTTCGCCGAGAGCCGGATCCGGCCCTCCACCATCGCCGCGGAGGACCTCCTGCACGACCTCGGCGCGATCTCCATGATCGGGTCGGACTCGCAGGCGATGGGCCGTGTCGGCGAGGTCGTGCTGCGCACCTGGCAGACCGCGCACGCGATGAAGCGGCGGTTCGGCCCGCTGTCCTCGAGGCGCGAGGGCGCGGACGTTGCCGACAACCTGCGGGCCCGCCGGTACGTCGCCAAGTACACGATCTGCCCTGCTGTCACGCACGGCCTGGACGGCGAGGTGGGTTCGGTCGAGGTCGGCAAGCTCGCCGACCTGGTGCTCTGGCACCCGGCGTTCTTCGGGGTGCGGCCCGCCCTGGTGCTCAAGGGCGGGATGATCGCGTGGGCGGCGATGGGTGACGCGAACGCCTCCATCCCCACCCCGCAGCCGGTGTTGCCCAGGCCCATGTTCGGTGCCGCGCCAGTCACTGCCGCCGCCACCTCGGTGCACTTCGTCGCGCCTGGTGCGCTGGACGGCGGGCTGACCGAGCGGCTCGCCGTGGCCCGCAGGCTCGTGCCGGTGCGGGACACCCGGTCGCTGACCAAGGCGGATCTGCCGCTCAACGACGCCCTGCCCCGGATCGAGGTCGAGCCCGACACCTTCACCGTCCGGATCGACGGTGAGGTGGTCGAGCCGCAGCCCACCGAGGAGCTACCGATGGCCCAGCGATACTTCCTGTTCTGATGGGCCACGCAGTGAGCTCGGCCTCGCCATCCCGGATCAGTCGGCCGTTCGGAGTGTCACGGCAGACTGGGCTCCGCCATGCTGGGTGACGGTGGTCGGACCGCGACGAGAGGTAGGCCGTGATGGTCGATGAGGCCAAACCCGGAGAGGTTCTGGAGCCGTGGCGGCAGGAAGGCATCGTCCCGTACGGTGACGACGCGGGGCGGGTCGCGGTCTTCCTCGACTTCGAGAACCTGGTGCTGGGAGCGGGGCAGGGACTCCCGGGCCACGACGAGCCGATTCCCGCGAAGGCCCTGGCATGGTTGTGCCGGGGCTTCGGCAACGCCTCGATCCGGCGCGCCTACGCCGACTGGACGAAGGTGACCTTCGGCCGGTATCAGGAAGCGCTCGCGACCAACGGCGTTGACCTGATCCAGATCGGCCGCTTCGGGATGCAGCACAAGAACGCCGCCGACATTCGCATGGCGGTGGATGCGATGGAAACCTTGATCGCTCACCCCGACGTGGGTGTGTTCATCCTGGTCACCGGGGACAGCGACTACTCACCCTTGGTCGCCCGACTGCGCGAGCACGGCAAGCATGTCGTCGGCGTGGGGACCGAGCCGAACGCCAGCGCTCGGCTGGTCTCGGTGTGCAGCAGATACAAGTTCTGGGGCACGCTGGTCGCCGAGGTCGACCCGAGTGCTCGCGCCACCGCGCAGGCGACCTTCGACATCGCCGATGCCGAAGCGCTGCTGGTGCGAGCCTTCGAACGCACCTCGACCGACACACCCACCGCCGGCGCGGTGAAGAACGCGATGCGCGCCCTGGACCCCGCGTTCGATGAGAACAACTACGGCTGTTCGCGCTTCCGCGAGTTCCTCGCTCGGCTGGCACACCGCGTGCGCACTGCCGGCCAGTCGGGCTCGGACATCACGATCGCCCTCGTCAACGACGCCGACACCGCGAATGCGGCCGAGCGCGTGTAGTAACCCACCGCGCACAGGCCCCTCGGTCACTGCTGGACGTCGACGGTGCGCCGGTGGGGATCGCCCACACGATCCGCGACCATCGGCGTCCCGACGACGCCGAGGTCGCCTTCGCCGTCGTGGACACCTGGCACCGCAGGGCGTCGCCCAGCAGTTGCTGATCGCCGTCGCCGAACGCCCGGAACGCGGGCATGCCGCGGCTGACCGCCCGCGTACTGCCCCGAGAACGCCGCGACGATGTCGACACCGAAGTCGCTGCGGTTGATCGTGGTGGTGGCGGTGAACCCGGCGCGGGTACCGCCCTTCACGGTCAGCCTGCCGTCGGTGACGATCTCGCCGGTGAACGCAGCGAACCGGCCGCCGATCCGGCTGACCGTCAGATGCCGGACGGTGAACGAGACCTCGTAGCGCACCGGGTCGATGTCCCAGGTGCCGGCGACGTAGCCCGGGATCGTGGTGGTGGTCATGGCGGCCATCAGGGTCGCACCTCGTAGATCAGGTTGAACGGGTTCTGCGCGGCGCGGCGGAACCGGGTGAACCCGGCGTCGACCATCACCTGGTGGATCGCGGCCTCGCCTGCCTGTGCGCCGAGGGAGTGGCCGCCGGTCTGGGACAGGGCGTTGGGCACGCACAGGAACAACGAACCGGCGTAGTACAGCCTGCCGACCGGGTTGAGGTTGTCCTCGACGGCGTCGCCCGCGTTCGGCTCGACCACGAGCCAGGTGCCGTCCGGAGCGAGCGCCTGGCGGACGTGGCGCGCCGCGGCGACCGGGTCGCCCATGTCGTGCAGGGCGTCGAACGTGGTGACGAGGTCGTAGCCGGTGCCGGTGAAGGTCTGCGCGGTGGCCACCTCGAAGCTCACCCGGTCGGACACCCCCGCCTCGGCGGCGTTCTTGCGCGCCAGCTCGATCGACTCGGTGTGGTAGTCCGAGCCGACGACGGTGGTGCGCGGGAATGCCTGGGCGAGCAGCACCGAGGTGGACGCGAGACCACAGCCGAGGTCGGCCACCTTCCCGCCGGCGGCCAGCTTCGCCTCGACCCCGTCCAGCGCCGGGATCCAGGTCGGCACCAGGTCGGTCACGTAGGCGGGCCGGTAGAACGCGTCGACGCCGACGAAGACGTCGTGGTGGTGCTCGTGCCAGGCGACGCCCTCGCCGGTGCGGAACGCCTCGGTGATCTGCGGTTCGGCGCGCAGGTAGCCCACCGCGGCGAGGAACGCCGCCGAGACGTTGGGTCCGTTCGGGTCGGCCAGGCAGAACGCCTGCTCCTCGGTCATCGAGAACTCGGCCGTGGCCGGGTCGTAGGTGACGTAGCCGCCCGCGGCCTGGCCGCGCAGCCACTCGGTGAGGTACCGCAGGTGGTAGCCGGTGCGCTCGGCGAACTGCTCGGGTGTCGCGGGACCCTGCGCGAGCGCGCGGTAGAGGCCGAGCCGGTTGCCGACCACGGCCGCGCCTGCGGCGCCGGTCGCGCCCATGTCGGTCACGAACTGTCCGAGGAACGCCATCACCTTGTCGTGGTCCAGTGCCATGTCGAGTCTCCTGGCCTCGCCGGCCGGCGGGGGTGCCTGCCGTGCACAGGAAGGATCAGCAGTCTCGCCGGCACGGCCTTCGCGCGCGCTTGCACCGTCCTGGCTCGGCCGCCGTGTCCCCTGACGCTGCGGCTGGAGACGGCCCGGAACACAGTCACTCGGCAAGTAGCTACACTAGCTAGATGGAGACGGCGAACGTCCACGAGGCGAAGACGAACTTGTCCAAGCTGCTCGACGCCGCCGAGCGGGGTGAGCAGGTGTTCATCACCCGCCGCGGTGGCACCGTCACCCGGTTCGCGATCGTGCCCGCGCCTCTGGTCCCGCGCTCGCAGCTGTTCGGTGCCTTGCGTGGGCAGATCGCCTATGCACCCGACGACGACTCGGCCGACGCGGAGATCGCCGCGATGTTCGACCAGGCGTGACCGGTGCGCCTGCTCCTCGACACGAATGCGCTGCTCTGGCTGCTCGACGGTGACGAACGGCTCGGGCCGCGTTCGCGCGAGACCGTCGAGACCTCGGAGGCGCTGGTCGTCTCCGTCGGCAGCCTGTGGGAGATCGCCATCAAGGTCTCGATCGGCAAGCTCGCACCGATCGCAGGCCTGCACGCCGCGGTCCGCGACCTCGGCCTGGAGCGGCTCGCGATCGAGGACGAACACCTCTCGGCCCTGGAGCGGTTGCCACTGCTGCACCGGGACCCGTTCGACCGGCTGCTGATCTGCCAGGCGCTGGTCGGCGGGCTGACCGTGTTGACAGCCCATGAGCAGTTCGCGCAGTACGGGATCCTGGTGCTCGACGCGAGGGGGTAGGTGGGTCGAGAACGCGCCAGCGCGTCGCTGTCGCCTTCGCTCGCGCTCGGGCATGCTGGTCGGCGGGAGGGAGGGACGGCGTGGACGAGTTCCCCGACGCGGTGGTCTGGGACCGCGTCATGCTCGACCGGCGAGTGCCCGCCCGTCCCGCCCGTCCCGCGCCGGTCCCCGGAGTCCGGCCCCTCGGGCCCGCGGACACCGTTCACCTCGCCGGGCTCGACCCGGAGTCGGCGTGGATCTCCGACACCTGGGGCGGTCCCGCGGGTCTCGCAGCCAGCGGAGCCGCGCACGGCGCGTTCGTCGACGGCCGGCTCGTCTCCGTGGCCTGCACGTTCTACGTCGGCGAGCGGTATGAGGAGATCGGTGTGGTGACCGAGCCGGGGTACCGCGGGCGGGGCCTCAGCGCCGAGAGCGCCGCCGCAGTGTGTGAGGACATCCGCGCCCGTGGCCGGTGCCCCAGCTGGACGACCTCACCGGACAACGTCGCGAGCCTGCGGGTGGCGGAGAAGCTCGGGTTCGTCCGGCACCACGAGGACCGCCTCCACGTGTGCGGGGTGCCGGTTCCACAGGTGCCGGTCACCCCGGCCGGCTGAGCACCCGCGCCAGTCGGCAGCCTGGGCGCGGGCGGCACCGCTCAGCCACCCGCCATCGCCCCGACGACCAGGAACGGCTCGGTTCCCTTCGCGACCGGGTCGGGCAGCGGAGCGTCCGGCGGCTCGTGGGACAGGTCCTCCTCACAGGCGAAGAACCGCACGAACGCCCGACGCTTCCCGGTGGCGGAGTCCCGCATCGTGCCGCGCAGCACCGGGTAACGGACCTCCAGCGCGTCGAGGATCGCGCGCTGCGTGGGCTGACCCGCCACGTCGAGTTCCACCTCGCCGTCGACGTGCGCGAGTGTCCGCAGGTGCGTCGGCAGCTTGACCCGGATCATGGCAGCGTCTGCACTTCGACGGAAAGCACGGCCGGCAGGTCCCGTACGATCGGTGCCCAGCTGTCCCCGGCGTCGGCCGAGGCATACACCTGCCCGCCGGTGGTGCCGAAGTACAGGCCGCACTCGTCGAGGGAGTCGACGGCCATCGCGTCGCGCAGCACGTTGACGTAGCAGTCGCGCTGCGGCAGACCCGTGGTGAGCGGCTCCCACTCGTTGCCACCCGTCCGGCTGCGGTACACGCGCAGCTGCCCGTCGAGCGGGAAGTGCTCCGAGTCGGACTTGATCGGGACGACGTAGACGGTGTCGGGCTCGTGCGCGTGCACGTGAATCGGGAACCCGAAGTCGGTCGGCAGGTTGCCGCCGATGTCGTGCCACGACTCCGCGGCGTCGTCGGTGCGCATGACGTCCCAGTGCTTCTGCATGAACAGCACGTCCGGCCGTGCCGGGTGCATCGCGAGGTTGTGGACGCAGTGGCCCACCTCC
>JALYQB010000182.1 GCA_030856045.1 Actinomycetota bacterium | reverse complement strand
TAGTGCATCTCGTGAGCAGCACCACGGTCGGCGGGGACCGGTCCTCCGGGGCCGGTCCTCCCGCCGGTGGTTCCGCGGCACCGGCGGCCACCGGCCAGAGCCCCTCGTTGCGTCCCTCGTCGAATCGGATCGGCGAGCGCATCATCCTCACCGTCCTGTTCGGCGCCGCCGTGGTCTCGGTGCTGACGACGGTCGCGATCGTCGTCTCGCTGGTGATCCCCGCGATCAGCTTCTTCCGCGAGATCCCGATCGTCGACTTCCTCACCGGCACCCGCTGGACGCCGAACTTCGCGGTGAAGGACTACGGCGTGCTCCCGCTGCTGGTGGGGACGCTGTGGACGACCGCGATCGCGCTGGTCGTCGCGGTCCCACTCGGGCTGGGCGCGGCGATGCTGCTCTCCGAGTACGCCTCCGACCGGGCCCGCCGGGTGCTCAAGCCCGTGCTCGAGGTGCTGGCCGGTGTGCCGTCGGTCGTCTACGGCTTCTTCGCGCTGCAGTTCATCGGACCCGTGCTGCTGGGCGGGCTGCTGGGCATCAAGGTCGGGACGTTCAACGTGCTGCAGGCCGGCCTCGTGCTGGGCATCATGATCATCCCGACGATCGCCTCGCTGGCCGAGGACGCGATGTCCGCGGTGCCCAGCGCATTGCGGCAGGGCTCCGCCGCGCTCGGAGCCAACCGGATGCAGACGACGCTGAAGGTGGTCGTCCCGGCCGCGATCTCCGGGATCATCGCCGCGATCGTGCTCGGCATCTCCCGCGCGGTGGGAGAGACGATGATCCTCGCGATCGCGTCCGGCAGCATCGCCCAGGTCATCACCGACCCGCGGGACGCGGCGCAGACGATGACCGGGTTCATCGCGCAGGCCGCCACCGGCGAGAACGCGGTCGGATCGCTGGCCTACAACACGCTCTACGCGGTCGGCCTGACCCTGTTCCTCATCACGCTGCTGGTCAACGTGATCAGCATCCGGCTGGTCCGCCGGTTCCGGGAGGCCTACTGATGACGTCGCTGCTCGAGCGTGCCGGCACGCAACCGCTCGGCCGCGCCAAGGGGGGTGAGACCTCCCCTCGGTCGGTGCTGTTCCTGCTCGCGCTGTGGCTCTGCATGTTCGTCGGACTGGTGTTCCTCGCCGTCCTGCTGGTGCAGACGTTCCTCGACGGCCTGCCGCGCCTGGACGCCGCGCTCATCACCGAGTACAGCTCGCGGCTCACCCCCGAGGAGACCGGCTTCCGGGCGGCGATCTTCGGCACGGTCTGGGTCATCGGGACCACCGCGCTGCTCGCCATCCCGCTGGGTATCGCGGCGGCGATCTACCTGGAGGAGTTCGCCGACAACGAGCGGTGGTACACCCGGCTGATCGAGGTGAACATCCAGAACCTCGCGGCCGTGCCGACGATCATCTACGGTCTGCTGACGCTGGGCATCCTGAGCCTGATGCAAATCGTGCTCGACTTCCAGAACCGCAACATCGTGATCGGCGGCGGCATCGCGCTCGCACTGCTGATCCTGCCGGTGATCATCATCGCCACCCGCGAGTCACTGCGCGCGGTGCCCGCGGAGATCCGGGCGGGGTCTTTGGCGCTCGGCGCCACCCCGTGGCAGACGGTCTGGAAGCAGACGCTGCCCTCGGCGGTCCCCGGCATCGCGACCGGCACGATCATCGCGCTGTCCCGGGCCATCGGGGAGGCCGCGCCGCTGCTGCTGCTCGGCGCG
The DNA here is from genome assembly GCA_030856045.1 of Actinomycetota bacterium. Lineage (GTDB taxonomy): Bacteria > Actinomycetota > Actinomycetes > Mycobacteriales > Pseudonocardiaceae > JALYQB01. Next base: position 2,747 of record JALYQB010000182.1, on the reverse strand, counting down.
GTGGTGTTCGTCCGCTTCGACCCGAACGGGCTGCTGTCCGGCTTCACCACGATGCCGGTGCAGATCTACAGCCTGGTGGCGCAGCCGCAGGAGGCGTTCCGCACGGCGGCGTCGGCAGGCATCGTGCTGCTGCTCGGCCTGCTGCTCGTGATGAACCTGCTCGCGATCCTCATCCGCAACCGGTTCGAGCGACGGTGGTAGACGTCGTGGGCAGATACGGAGACGACATGAGTACGAACGACCTCACTGCGACCGGAACGAGGACCATGTCGGACGGCACCCGCACCGGCTCCGAGCACCTCGTCGACGTCGGCACGAGGCCGGCGGCCACGAAGCGCCAGATCCCCGATGTGCCGCGGGCACTCATGGCCTGCGAGGACCTGCACGTCTACTACGGGGACTTCCTCGCGGTGAAGGGCGTCGACCTCGCCTTCGGCAAGAACGAGATCACCGCTCTCATCGGCCCGTCGGGCTGTGGCAAGTCGACGGTGATCCGGTGCCTGAACCGGATGAACGACCTGGTCGCCGGCGCCCGCGTCGAGGGGGTCGTGCGCTACCACGACCAGGACATCTACGCCCGCGGCGTCGACCCGATCGAGGTGCGCCGCCGCATCGGCATGGTGTTCCAGAAGCCGAACCCGTTCCCGAAGTCGATCTACGACAACGTCGCGTACGGGCCGCGGGTCACCGGGATGAAGCCGAAAAGCATGGACAACCTCGTCGAGGAGGCGCTGCACGGCGCGGCGCTGTGGGACGAGGTCAAGGACAAGCTCAAGCAGAACGCCTACGGCCTCTCCGGGGGGCAGCAGCAGCGGCTGTGCATCGCCCGCACGCTCGCGACCCAACCCGACGTGATCCTCATGGACGAGCCGTGCTCGGCGCTCGACCCGATCGCGACGGCCCGCATCGAGGACCTGATGATGGAGCTGCGGGAGCAGTTCACGATCATCATCGTCACGCACAACATGCAGCAGGCCGCGCGTGTCTCGGACCGCACGGCGTTCTTCACCGCCCAGGCCGACGACACCACCGGCAACCGAACCGGGCTCCTGGTCGAGTTCGACCGCACCGAGCGCATCTTCTCGAACCCGGCGGAGAAGCGCACCGAGGACTACATCTCGGGCCGCTTCGGCTGATCTGCCACAGTGTTGATATGCCACAGTGCTGATCTGCCACAGCGCTGAGTGCCCTACAGGGGCTCGAGGACGAGCTCCGGCTGCAGCCGCTGCGCGATGGCGGCCGCCGTCGGGTCGCGGAACAGGGCGACGTCCACGCCGTCGCGGTCGCGGCGCAACACCTCGCCGCGGTCGCCGTCCGGCGTCCCCGCGACGACGCGCTGCGCGGTCCGGTACGGCAGCGTGTCGAGCACGACCGCGACGCCGAACTCCGAGGCCAGCCGGTGCGCCGCGACGTCGAACTGCATCGGCCCCACGGCGGCGAGCACGGGCGCGGCGTCACCGCGGCGGTCGGAGCGCAGCACCTGCACGACGCCCTCGGAGTCCAGTTGTGCGATGCCGCGGCGGAAGTGCTTGGAGCGGTCGAGCTCGCGCGGGCGGGCCACCACGAAGTGCTCGGGGGGGAACGCAGGGAAGGGCGGGAAGTTCACCGCGGGCTTCCCGGCGTAGAGGGTGTCGCCGACCTGCAGCGATGCCGCGTTCACCAGCCCCACGACGTCGCCGGGGAACGCCTCGTCCACCGTGGTGCGGTCCCGGCCGAACAGCTGCTGCGCGTACTTGGTGGCGAACGGGCGGCCGGTGCGGGCGTTCGTGACGACCATCCCGCGCTCGAACCGCCCGGAGCAGACCCGCAGGAAGGCGACCCGGTCGCGGTGCGCGGGGTCCATCCCGGTCTGCACCTTGAACACCAGCGCCGCGAACGGGCTGTCGACCGGCCGCAGGTCGCCGTGCCGGTCCGGGCGGGCAGCCGGCCGCGGCGCGATCTCGACGAGCGCGTCGAGCAGGTGCCGCACGCCCATGTTGTGCACGGCGGCGCCGACGAGCACCGGGGTGGCGGTCGCGGCGGCGAAGGCGTCGACGTCGAGCTCGCCACCGCTGCCGTCGAGCAGCTCGACCTCCTCGACCGCGGTGGTCCACGCCGCGCCTTCCTCGCGCACCGCGGTGGCCGCATCGATGTGCTCCTCACCGGCGGCGGTCGCGCCGCGGGCGGTGCGGTGAAAGCGCACGAACGTGCCTTGGCGCTCTCGTAGACCCCGGAAGTCCCCGGCCTCTCCCACCGGCCAGGTGAGCGGCATGGGCTGCAGCCCGGTCCGCTCGTGCAGCTCGTCGCAGAGCTCGAGGGGCTCGCGGCCGACGCGGTCCCACTTGTTGAGGAACGTGAGCACCGGGGTGCCGCGCTGGCGGCAGACGTCGAACAGCTTCATGGTCTGGGGCTCGAGGCCCTTCGCGCTGTCGACGAGCATCACCGCGCAGTCCACGGCGGCGAGCACCCGGTAGGTGTCCTCGGAGAAGTCCGCGTGGCCGGGGGTGTCGAGCAGGTTGATGACGGTGTCGCGGTAGGAGAACTGCAACGCCGCGGACGTGATGGAGATGCCGCGGGCCTGCTCCATCTCCAGCCAGTCGGAGACGACGCCCTTGCGGCCGCCCTTGCCGTGCACCGCGCCCGCCTCCGTGATCGCGCGGGCGTGCAGCGCGAGGGCCTCGGTGAGCGTGGACTTCCCGGCGTCCGGGTGGCTGATCACCGCGAACGTCCGCCTGCGGTCGGCTGCGGCGAGGACGTCGTACTGCTGC